>JBBDIG010000026.1 GCA_040880525.1 Bacteroidia bacterium | reverse complement strand
AAATAGACCTAAACTCTTTTGAAAAATCTCTCCAAGAAATAGGGGTCTAAGACACCCGGATATTGCCGCAACATACAATTTTCCCTATGTCTCTCTTATATGGCCTTTTACCAATGGGGAGAATATATTGCAACAAGCCGCAGCAAACTTCCCCTATTGTCTTTACTTTGCCTCCCGCAGTCATAGAAGCTGCACAGCCTTTTTGAACCAATAAAGCCGATAACAGAACAACGTTTCGATGACAATAGCGAACAATTCTGCTCCTCTTGACCAACTCAAGTTATTCCTGAACAAACTTTTCCAGTTTGATTCGCAGGACTTAGATTTTGGCGTTTACAAAATCCTACACAACAAAAGGAAGGAAATTGCCAATTTCATTGACTAACTGTGGGTGGACAAGGTAAAAGAACAACTTCAAACCTTATCTGCTGATGAAATGATTGCACGCAAAAGATCTCACGCAAAGACGCTAAGGCCTTTGCGCCTTGGCGAGAAATAAAAATACTATTAAGATACATCTTGCTCCAGTTGAGTTATGAAGCCTTCGAAGACTTGCGGGATGAATTTAACAACAACGCGTCTGGAACAAGCTCTCCCGGATATCCCTTTTTGCCAGTGCCGCAATGGCCACCCCTGGTGCGAGTTTAGCGATAGCGTAACTCGTAGCATTACTGCATCGCCAGTTTAACAAGTTGAACTTTGGTGCGCAAGTATTGCGCATGGCTACTATTCAAAAATAACTTTTCTTACCTCCTGCGCACCTTCAAAACCTGTGAATTTCAACAAGTATGTTCCGGCTGGCAACCCATTTCTTGATATCTGTAGATGGCGCTGGGCAAATTTTTCTTCATGTACTATTTTTCCTGCGGCATCAATGAGTTGTATCATGCACTCATTACAATCATTATTTAACTTGACGATAATTTCGTTTTTTGCAGGATTAGGATACACAAGAAATACAGTGGTTTTTCCTTTTTCTTCCAGACCGACAACTACGTTAATCAAAGCAGGAATGCTTACAGAATCATGGCAGCCGTTGGAATCTTCGACCACCAGACTTACCGTATAAATTCCCGGATTCCAATATTGGTGTGCAGGGTTCTGTATTGTCCAGGTATTTGCATCGCCAAAATACCAAAACCATTTTGCAATTGGTCCAATGGAAGTATCTGTGAACTGGACAAACAATGGCAAGGAACCACTGAGGGGTGAGGCTGTGAATCCTGCTTTTGGCATAGGCACTACCTTCGCCTGAACTGTGTCTCTTATCGGATTTCCATTCAACATGATGGTGTAAACTAATTCAAAATCACCAATTCCTGACAAAGCAGGATTGAATTGCGCACCCGTGATGCCCTGTCCTGCCCAGGTGCCTCCTTCAGGGTTACCACTCATGGCCCTGGAACCTGATGCCAGACACATCAGGAAATCCACTCCGCCATCCACACCCGGCAAGGCAATAATGTGACGAGCTTTACGGAGAGAATCCTTGCATCCATTTATATCCACCACGGTAAGCTGCACATCAAAAGTATCAGCAACCGCGTAAGTATGCACAGGATGTTGGACAGTTGCGCCCGGGCCATCACTAAAATCCCATTTCCAACTGCTTATGTTGCCGGTTGAAATATCATCGAACATTACTTTTAGCGGGGTGACCCCTCCAGTGACTGATGCTGTAAAATCAGCAATTGGCGGATCAAATACTGTGGCCTCCAGCGAATCTGTGAATGGAATGCCTTCAACCGTAACGGTATAATAAAGCCAATGCTGTCCCGGCCCGACTGCCGCTGCATTAAACACCGAATCTGCTGATACGCCTGTCCCTGACCAAATGCCGCCTTTGGGAACACCGGAACTCAGGATTTTGGTGGCTTCCGGACAAAGTGAAAAGTTGCTACCGGCTTCAAGGGGGTTGGTAATCCTGATATACCTGTTAGCACTTATACTGCGGATGCAGCCCATTGCATCTGTTGCTGTTAGGCTGACTTTATATTCCCCCGGTGCTGTATATAAATGCGTAGGGTTCCGCAAAAAACTGCTGTCCAGATCGCCAAAGTCCCAGTTCCACTGCACAATATTGCTTGAGGAAATTCCGGTAAAAGCTACTTCCAGTGCCAATGCTCCATTTCTTGGTGATCCGGAAAGATTCAGGTAGGGAAGAGGGCGTACCGTGGCTTGGACCGAATCAGTGTAGAGAACACCATTAATAAGAATTGCATATACCAGCCAGTGGATACCTGCATTGGCTATTGAGGGCGTAAAAGTAGAATCGGTCATTCCTGGGCCTGCCCATGTTCCACCATAGGGAAAGCCGCTCAACACTATCGGTGCGGCATCTATGCAAACAGCAAAGTCGCTCACCGTGGAAATGCTGTCTAGCACAATTACATAATCCTTTTTTAGCAGCGTATCCCTGCAACCAAGCGTATCCGTTACTACCAACTGCACATCAAAGCTATCCGACATCGTATAGTTGTGCGAAGGGTTTTGAATGTTGGAAGAAGAGTTATCGCCAAAATCCCATTGCCAGGAGGCTATGCTGCCTGAAGTCGTATCGAGAAAATTTGTGGATAGCGGATTGACGCCCAGTGTAGCTGAAGTAGTAAAGGCCGCCTCAGGATTAGGAGGTACAGTGGCCCTCACTACATTACTAAAAAAACAATTTCCACCCGAAACTCTATAGAAGAGGGAATGTATTCCCACGCCAGCAAGAGCCGGATTGAAATAAGATGAAGAAACTCCAGGCCCGGACCATGATCCACCAGTAGGCGAAGCTGATAAAGGAATAGATTTCCATTCATAACAAGTTGTAAAATTACTGTCAACATTCACCTTCACAATGGAATCTGCAATCACCTCTATTTCAAATTTTTTGGTGGAAAAAGAAGGAAGAGGGCATTTATCATCACTCACGGAAATATTTACATAATGGGTTTTTCCGGTGTCTGACAGTTGCGGGGTCCAGCAGAATGTCATAATGCTTCCTGTAGGCAAATCAGGAGTTAGTATCGCACCTGGAAACAGGGTATCCACACTCCAAATAAAGGTATCAGTAGCGTTAGAGTCGGAGGCATAAAGTTTAAAACAAAGCGTTCCTCCGGCACAGGCAGTAGTTTTAAATGACTGCGTACTATCAATCCCTGTCATCACCGGAGGTGCATTTGGTGTACAACTCATTACCGTTAACTGCACATCCCGCATAACTTCACTTATCTTCACTCCATTTCTATATTCCTCAACTTTATACGCTACCAATGTGATTTGTGAAAGTGTAGGTTTGAATTGAAGCAATCCCGTTGTGGAATCAAAATGGAACCCTCTGCAGAGCGGTGGACTAAATGACAGATTCTGATTTGGAAATCCAGTAAAATAAAGGGGCTTGTTATAACTATAATTGCCCAACCACGGGACGAAATTACCTAATCCCTGTAAGGGATTGGTGAGTGAGTAGACCAAAGAATCCCCGTCCTCATCAAGGGCCTCTAAATTTTCTTGAACACATTGGCCTACACAAAATATTTGAGTAGGCGGAGTTTGAAAAAAAGGGGAGTTATTACATGGGATTACACATTTATTCAATAAGGAGGTTATAAAAAGGGGCCTATTTGATCCTCCTGTTGTAATGGCGGAAGTTCTAGCTGATATGTTTACGGACAATGTAAAATCACAACAGGTATCAGTGCTAAGATTTATTACCTTGCCAAGAACTATTTTTTGAATACCATAAGCAAAACCGCAAGTAGAAGTATCGCAGCGGCTACAGCTTTTAGAACACACCTTCGTTACATCTGTAACTGACATAACATTCAAGTAATATACGCGACTGGTACCGCAACTTGGTTTCACCCGGAGAAGAGTGTATGCACAAGGCCCTCCTAGTTCTATAATATTGCACCCGTTACAATCTCTGTAAATTGTTACCAGCACCATAAAGCTATCACCGCCAAGACATTTCCAGGTTATATCAGCTCCGGCTGCATGGGAGCCCCTGGCGTTATGGGTCTGGAAGAAAGAAAAGGCAAACACGGTGAAGAAGATGAATATAATGGGTCTCATAAAGCTTAAAACTTAAGAATGATCAAGAGATCAAATCTAACTTTATTCTGGTCATTCAGCAAAATATATTATTGGGCTTACAACAAATAAATCCTTGAGGGAAATAATGCCTATCCAACAAATATATATTTGCCTCAAAAGCTTGACTTCAAACGCTACATTACCCTAAACCTTCCGGTTGGCGTATCCTATCTTCGCTATTCCCCGGTCGGAAGCGTGGCGGTAAAACGCTAACCTCCCGGTTGGCGCACGTGATGGCGGGTTCTATATTTAAAGACCTCAACATGCAATCTCAAAACAGCCGGCCAGAAGCACCAATCAATTTGTTGAATTATTAAAACTAGAAAATGAAAAAAGCGCTTAAGAATTCACAGTAAAACAAAAATGACTTTCATTTTAAAACGGAATATAAAAAGTCTGAGTTCTTTCAATAGAAGCTATTATTTTATTTAAAATACTTCTTTTTTTACTAAAAGATTTCTGAATCCCCCCTCCTACTCCGCTTGCGCAAACCATCGCAGCAAAGGCAGCCAAAAGAAGCCGAACCCCGAAACCGAATTTAACACGCCCATGCTGCGTATGCTACTTCGGCACGGTTTTGCCCTACCTTTGTAGCTTCATACACTAAATGACATTTGTAAAAGATTGTCATTTTCCTAAACAATTTTTAAATGTCATTTGATTCTCTGGGCTTGTCCGATGCCCTGCTGAAAGCTGTCAGCAAAAAAGGATACACTACGCCTTCGCCTATTCAGGAAAAGGTAATTCCACTCATTTTAAACAGGCGCGATGTTTTGGCTTCGGCCCAAACAGGAACCGGCAAAACAGCCGGGTTCACTTTGCCGCTATTACAAATTTTATCACAAAATCAAAAACCCGGACGCAGACCCATCCGGGCATTAGTCCTGACCCCAACACGGGAATTGGCTGCACAAGTCTCTGAAAGCATTAAAGATTATGGTGCTTTTTTAGACATCCGCTCTACCGTCATTTTTGGCGGTGTAAATCAAAACCCGCAGGTTTCTGCCCTGCGCAGAGGCGTTGACATTTTGATCGCCACGCCAGGACGTTTGCTGGATCTGCACAACCAACGGGCGCTCTCTTTATCTGAAGTTGAATTTTTAATTTTAGATGAAGCTGACCGGATGCTCGATATGGGTTTCCTGAGAGACATAAAGAAGATACTGACTCTGATGCCACCAAAGCGTCAAAATATGTTGTTTTCTGCTACCTTCTCCAAAGAAATTAAAGCGCTTGCGGGCGGTTTCCTTCACGATCCTGTATTAGTAGAGGCTACGCCTGAAATTCTCACGGCTGAAAAAGTTGATCAGACGGTATACAGAGTTGACAAGGGTAAAAAAACTGCGCTCACCATCAATCTTATTTCAGAAGGTGACTGGAAGCAGGTATTGATTTTTACCCGTACGAAACATGGTGCTAACCGCCTCACCGAAAAGCTGGAAAAAAGCGGAATTAAGGCAGCAGCCATCCACGGTAATAAAAGCCAGGGAGCACGCACTAAGGCCCTCAGCGATTTCAAGCGGGGGAGCGTACACGTGTTGGTGGCGACTGACATTGCGGCCCGTGGTCTCGATATTCCTTTGCTGCCCCACGTTTTGAACTTTGAGTTGCCCAATGTGCCCGAAGATTATGTGCATCGCATTGGCCGCACAGGCCGGGCAGGTGCCTGCGGAGAAGCCGTTTCTCTTGTCAGCATTGACGAAATTTCTTACTTAAAAGGAATTGAAAAACTTTTAGGTTTGAAGTTAACAGCCCAGGTAATTCCCGGCTACGAACCTACTGACAAAGCCGGAAGCGCTTCTGAAAAACCAAGAAGATCCCACTTCAGCAAACCTGAAAACAGGGGTTCTAATAATTGGAACAGCCGCAGGCCAAGAACGGCTTCCGTAAGATAGCGTTAATTTTATATTAATAATGAAACAGGGTTTTTCACGGGATTACTTTCCGTGGTCAGCCCTGTTTTTTGTTATAATTAAAATAATGAAAATATAAACCCTTCGTGTTTCTTTCTGTCTTGGAGCCTTAGTGGCTAAATCATCTAAAAAAACCTTAGTGTTACTTTGTATCTTAGTGTCTTGGTGGCAAAACCCCCATTTTAGTGGTAAAACCACCTATTACCCTAATCCTCAACTTTTCTCCACTTCGCCAGCCTCCACAATTTTATTCCGGTCTTTGAGCTTTTCACCTTTTTGCACACCCTCAAGCACTTCTACTTTAATGCCGTCTGACAGGCCAAGTTTCACCGACCGTTTCTCGTATTCCTGGTTTCCGGTGGCCACCTCCACAAAAGCCTGGTCGCCTTCAAACAGCAGCAGGCTCTCCTGAATGGCAAGGACAGAATCGCGTTTGTCCAGCACAATATAGGCCGTAGCGCTGTAATTAGCCCGAAGGAACTGCCCCTCTTCCAAAGCGATCGCGGCCTTTATCTCAAACTTTATTGCGCCCTCCTCGTCCACACCTTTTGGCGAAATATATTCCAGCCGTGCAGGATAAGTCAATCCTTCAATGGCTCCGATCGTGAGGATCAGGTCCATGCCCGGTTTTATCTTACCCACCTCGCTTTCGTCTACTTTCCCTTCAAATACCATTTCATTCATATCCGCCACTGTGGCAATGGTGGTTCCCTCGTTAAAGGTGTTGCTTTCAATTACGCTGTTGCCTTCTTCTACCGGCACGTCCAGCACCATCCCCTCAATGGTGCTGCGGATAAGCGTGTTGCTGCTGCTTCCACTCCTCGAAGTACTCCCCTGCCGGATAAGCTGCAGGTTGTTGGAAGCCGCTTCCATTTCTTCACGTGCATTTTTCAGGGCCAGATCCATCTGTTGGTATTCGGCCTGGCTAATGGCCTTTTGCTCATAAAGCGTTTTGCTGCGGTTAAAATCGCGCTCAGCATTTTGCAAAGCCAGTTTTGCCCGGTTCTCGCGGCTTTCGGCATTGTTCAGGTTCACCATATCCGGGATGATCTTCACCCGTGCGATGACATCCCCGGTTTTTACCTGCTCTCCGGCCTGTACATAAATTTTGTCCACAATGCCTGACACTTGCGGCTTTATCTCAATTTCCTTGCGCGGCACCACCGATCCTGTAGCCACCGTTTTCTGCACAATGTCCGTGATAAACGGCTCTCCGGTTTCATACATCACAGGTTTTTCCTGATTCTTCTGATAAAGGAACCAGAGGGTCCAGGCGAAAATGCCAAATAATATTAAACCTAATGTTATTTTAATTGCTGTCCGCATTTGGGGTTGTGAAATTTATTTGAATTGAAACCTATTATTGAATTTTTAAAATAATGATTTGCTACACAAAGTAAATAAAGCCCGATCCTGAAAAGAAGGACTTATTACAGATACTTTATTTTTTAACATATTTTAAAATTTTAGATTTAAAAGTTAAATTTTATTAAAAACATTTAATGTTCAATCATAACAAATACAAACACCTACCCGGCCCGCAACGCATCCACCGGTTGCACACTAACGGCCCGGAATGCCGGAAAAATACCGGCCATCGCTCCGGCAACGATCAGAATGGCCAAAGCCTGCAAAGTCACCCCAAGGTTCACTTCCGGACTATAAAACATACCGCCCTGTATGGTATTGCCAATGGCTTCCAGCAAAATTACTCCGGCTACCAGTCCCAGGTAACCGGCCAGTGCTGTCAGCATCACCGCCTCGAAAATGATCTCGCTCACTATGTTCAGAGGAGTGGCGCCAAGCGCACGCCTTACCCCAATTTCCCTGGTGCGCTCTTTCACTATGATGAGCATGATATTACTCACACCAATTACCCCAGCCATTAAAGTCCCGATCCCTACAATCCAGATAAGCGTGGTAATGCCGAGGAAAAGCCCGTTGATCTTGGACATTTCTTCATACGGCCCCCAACTGCCAAATGCCCGTTCATCATCAGGATGAATGCGATGACGGCCACTGAGCACCTGCCTCACTTTTTGTTCGGTAAGCGCTGCTGGCACATCCTCACTCGACAGGAAAGCAAACCAGCCGATTCGATTGTTATAATTAAAAGCATTCTGAAAGCTGCTGAAAGGAATATAAATGGTCAGGTTTTCCCGGTCGGCCCGCTCACCGCTCTGGGGCGTGGCGAATATTCCCACTACTTTAAAGTACACGCCATTGATTCGAATGTAATCTCCGATAGGTTCTTCGTCCGGATCAAAGAGCAGTTGCTGCACCCGCGTGCCGATTACGGCTACCTTGCGCTTTTCTTCAATATCAGGATGGTTCAGGAAGCGCCCGTCCACAATATCCAGCGGCTTGATCTGGCGAATCTCCGGGTAGTCGCCCGCTACACTGAAGGCACCGGACTTAGTGCCGCGCATCACGTTGTTGCTGCCTCTGTGGCCGCCAAGCTGGTTGCGGGGTGCTATCACCACCGCCTCCGGCACCTGGTCTCTCAGCGCTATCAGGTCTTCATTGCGCAGCCAAAAATTACGGCCCGGAGGCAAGCCTGCATAGGACTTGGTGGTTTGCTGCGTCCAGAGAAAAAAGCTGTTGGTGGCCAGTCCGGAAAAATTCCGTGTAATGCCATTGCTGAGTCCATTGCCGGATCCAAGCATGATAATGAGCATCAAAATACCCCAAAACACGCCAAAAGCGGTGAGGAAAGTGCGAAGCTTGTTCCTGCTCAACGCACTATATATTTCCTGCCAGCGATCCTGATCAAACATAGTTGGTAATTACCGCAATAGTTGCCGGGTTGGCTTCAAAAGTAATGCGTAAAACCTTTAGTTCACGTGGAGAGAAAGCGGGAAATGCCGTGTAGGAATTTGGCTGAAGCCGATTATACCAAAATATTGAGGCCCGCATCCAGCCCATCCTCCACTCATCACCGATCACCATTCACTAATCACTTATCCACTTACTACTTATCACTTATTCACTACCACTTTCTCCCTAAGTTTTCTAAAAAACTGTGTTCGCTCCCGCTCATTCACAGAACTGATGAGGGAAGATCGCTTGCAGATATTTTTCAGTGAGGCATGGCTATACCTGCAAAAAGCCTCATTGATAGTGGCGAGATAGTTAATGACGCCATGTATCAGGTAGTACGTCATTTTGCCGTCCGTAATGGTAAAGATGGCATTATCGCCCATCAGCATGGAGTTGTTGTAAAGCTCCAGGGTTGCTGCACCGTTAGCAGCCGTCTGTCCGGGTAGGAACTTTACCCCTGCAGCCGCCTGAAGTTCCACGTGGGCTATCAGCCCTTGTAGTTCGGTATATAGTGTATCCAAGTCCTGCTGAGACTCGAACAGCGCCATCTCTTCGCAATACCTTAGTTGCCACAGGGTGCTGTTGGCAATCTCCGGTGTCCATATTTCCACCGAAGAAATTTGGGTATATACCCGGATAATCTCATTGGCTGTTTCGATTAACTTATCGTCAATTATATTGGCCTTAAACTTTTTTTCCTGATAGTCTGGCACTTCCAGAATAATCCGCATCCAGAAGTAAAATTTAAAAGCAGCCAGATTGTGGAAATTGTAAAAGTGGAACACGGGAATGTCTTTAGCATAATAAATTATCTGCCGCTCTTCCGCCTGCCTTATTTGCCCTAACTGCGCCAGCATTGTTCCCAGATAGTGCTCAAAGGTGAGCTTATCCGCTTGCAGTGGCCGCCCGTGCAGCACCACCGACTGATTGTCAATGCTGAGCAGCGAATCGAACGAAACCTTGTAGACCTTGCAGAGAATGGCGAGTTCTGAAATGGACAACTGCTTTTCTCCACGGATGCGCCTGTATGCACTATCGTTGCTCACATTGAGATAATCTGCTACCTCGTCTACCAACGAAAAATGCTTCGGCAAGCCCATCTTTATCAGGCTAAACAGCGTGTTCTGAATTTCAAGTCCTGGCTCCATACATTTATAATTGAAGGCTAAAGATGTGAAATAAAGTCCGTACTTGTAGCTGATCCAAAATTTAGGTGCAAGCAAAAGTTATCGGGATGCCTTCATTCATTCCGCTTTCTTTTAAAAAATTTCAGGTCTGTTGAAGCCATCGGCAAAGCAAAGTATCATGTACACGATAGGTGTCATTCCAGTAAATTACCATTTCCTTCTTAACCAGTGCCTCCAGCGCAGTTCTGACAGAACTGGCTGCGCCAAGGCGGTGCCGCTGCAGAAAGTCCTGGGACAAAGGATTGCGTACGGGTTCGTCTTTGGCAATAGCAGTAAGAACGTTCCACTGGGTGCTAGTCAAAAGCTTCTGATAATTATAAAAAACCGGTAATTCCTGCTCAATAATGTCATTAAGAATGGAATACACTAAATTCATGTCCGGTGATTGGTTGCTCCCATAAATCTTGTTGCAAAGGAGCTGAATATAATAAGTTTGATACCTGGACCAGCTTAATATTTCATCTATAATTTCATTGGGTATTTCTTTTTTTGCTTTATTGAATTTTTCATGAATAAAATTACGGTAGTCCTGCTCATCTATTTTATTCAATTGAAAAATAGAGGCACATCTGTAAAATGGCCGGTTCGCTTCGCTAAACATGGAGATCATCAGATTTCGATGGCTTCCGCTGAAAAGAAAGCGTAAATCGGGGTGGGACTGTATCCAACCTCTGAGTAGGGCTTCTGTATTTTTCTCCCCGAAATGGACGATCTGCTGAAATTCATCAATGGCAAACAGGACATTTTTATTCTGTGATGACAAAAATGCCCCTACTTGCTCCAGTGTATGTTCCGGTTGCTCCGTATCCTGCAAAGCAAGTTTAATCTTAGGCATACCCGTAACATTATCAAAAGAGATGGTAGCGCCAATTTGGCCCAACAGTTTTTTCAGTGTGCTTCCTATCCCTCTTTCAAGGCCTCCTAATTTATTAATAACTGCCTGTATAATAAGATGTAGCCCTTCATTTTGGGAAGTTGCGGAAAGGAGATCTGCATAAATAAAAAGATTGTCCTTGCTTTGAAATGTATTAAAATAATGCTGGATGAGCGCGGTTTTGCCCATTCTTCTCCAAGAGTGAAGCACCATATTTCGTCCGTTTAGCACTTGGTCCTGTATCCACGCCAATTCCTCCTGACGATTGCAGAAATACGTTGCCCCTGCATAGCCGGAGATAACAAAAGGATTGATGGGTGTTTTCATTGCACGTTTTGCGTTACATGTTTTACGTAACGCAATGTACGCAAAAAGAATGTCCCCACCAAGCACTCTCGTTCGCGTTCCCAATGATTTGGAATTCCCTGGAATTAAACGGAGAGGATTCCTGCCGGAGAAGTTTCACAACATCTTCGCAGGCAGTTGAATCAAAATTTAGAAAAACCCGCCAAACGGCCATTACCATATTGCGTCCCCTGTATATTTTACAAAAGCTTCAATGGATTCAGGGTGATTCCTTTTTGAAGCAATTCTTCTCTTCTTGAAATCAATGCAAGGCGGCATCCCAACTTTGCAAACTCGTGAGCCGTAGCCAATCCAATACCTAATGAGCCACCGGTAATAACAACGATTTTATCGCTAAACCGGGAAGATAAATTTTTCATAGGAGCATAATATTGAGGCAGCTAACTTAACAAAACCCGGGAGAGTGGCTACTCATCCCGCAGTGCATCCACGGGTTGTATACCGGCTGCACGCATGGCGGGTACAAGCCCTGCCAGGGCACCCGCCACCACCAGGATGATGGTTGCCGTAATAGCGATCTGCAGATTCACTTCGGGGTTGTGAAAGAAATCAGATGCGGGAATAAGGGGCGCTACGGTTTCCAGCACCAGCACACCCAGCACCAACCCGATATACCCCGCTACTGCTGTGATGAAAACAGATTCCAATAAAATAAGCCCGACAATAGAAGCCGGAGTTGCGCCCAGCGCTTTGCGCAAACCAATTTCATGGGTTCGCTCCTGCACCACCACCAGCATAATGTTGCTTATGCCAATGATTCCGGCAATGATGGTCATGATGCCGATTACCCAAATAAATATATTGATGCCGGTGATCATTTCATTGAAGCGCTGGAAATCTTCATTGCGATTATTGATAAATACTGCCCGTTCATCTTCCACGGAGAAATTATGGCGGTTGGCAAGCGTTTGATGAGCCCGGTCAGCCATCTTGGTCGCTTCCTCCATATCTGCATCGCCTGTGGTAAACATCAGGTTGTCCACCAGGTTGCCTCCGCCAAAGACCTTTTGGGCGGTGGTGATAGGCAGGTAGATCTGCCGCATTTCGCCCTCGCCACCAGCATCTTTAAATACGCCTACTATTTTAAAAGGAATATTATTGATGTTGATATAAAGCCCGATGGGATCGGGCACTTTGAGCATTTCCTGCGCTACCAACTCCCCGATTATCGCCACCTTACGAAATTGAGTCAGGTCTGCTTTATTCACGAACCTGCCCTGGGTGATGATGGTATTTTCCAGATGAAGGTGATCCGGATGGACTGAGCGAATGTCATAAGCTCCGAACTCGTTGTTGTAAGTCACCTGGGTTGCGCCCCTGATGTAATAGCGCCCGGTAATGTGGTGGGAGCCGCTTAGTTCCTGCGCCAGTTGCTCATAATCCTGGTTGTCGAACTGAATGCGCCTGCCGGGCTGCATTCCGTCATGAGGAATGCTCGTTTGCCCTTTCCTGATCCAGATGCTGTTGGTGGCATCGTCCCTGAAAGCGTATTGTACTCCGTTCCGCAAACCGGTGCCCGTACCCAGCAAAATGATGAGGATGAAAATACCCCACGCCACGCTGAAACCCGTGAGCAGCGTGCGCAGCTTATTTTTGGAAATCGTATGAAATATTTCCTGCCATTTATCAAAGTCGAACATTTGGCAATTCTTGTTTTACTATTCTGCGAAATTGATCATTCCTGATCTCACAAACGTATTTTTCCCCGGCATCAATTCCCTGTCATCAAAATATGTGCATTCAGATAAGGCCAGAAACGGTGGCCATCGTCCATGGTCCAGCTTTTCGTTATTATTTTATTTTTTGCAAAATCTCTTATCACCGGTCCGTTCCACAAATCACTTTGAATAAATGAACGGCTGCTTACGGTATCCATGATAAATGATGCAAGCGGGCCGGAAAACCAATCGTTCATTGGTGCGATGAGGCCGGTCTTTAATTTTCGTGTGCGAATTTCATCGGGCATGATTCCTTGCAGGGCATCTCGCAATACCGCCTTGGTGAAGCCCCCGCGTAATTTGCTTTCCATTGGCAGTGCAAAGCAGAAACAGACCAGCCGCCAGTCCATAAATGGCATTCTCACCTCCACTCCATAGCGCATCGCGGCTTTGTCAAAATTCCGCAGGATGGCAGGCAATGGATTCTGGTGAAAATATTTCCAGGTAATCCGGTTGTATTCATCCAGCGTCTGGATATTAACTTCAGAATCGGTAAGTGCTGGCAACGGTTTTAATTCAAACCCGTTTCGCCACCCACGTGTTGGTTTTCCGTTTAAACCATTTTTTAGTCTTTTTAAAATGCTTTTAAATAATTTATTAAAAACCTCGGCTTGTGTATTTTTTTTAGCATGAAATATTGGCGCAGGCCCCATTTCCTTTATCACCTTTTCCAGAGCAACTTGCCATTCCTCCGCTCCTGTTGTAGCGGCCAGTGTCAGTGCTTCCCTGATCATGGCGCTATAGCCAAAGAGCAGTTCGTCTGCTCCGTGGCCATCCATCGAAACTTTATAGCCATTGCGCCCCATCGTAGCGTAAACCGGGTTCAGGATAAAATTTGGTGAACCGTAAATGGCATCGAACTGAATCGTGCTTTCCACCAGGGTATTTTGCAAATCGAAAAAGTCTGTTTCCAGATACTCCGCTTCTCCACCGGTTTGTTGGACAACTTTCTCAGCAAACTCCCGCTCGTCCTGCGCAGTTCCGGGGAAAGTTGCCACAAAAGCCTTTTGCCATTCCTGCGCCTTCCGCTCGCCCTGTTGATCCTTTAAATGATAAATCATTGAATAAACGGCTGTGGAATCTATTCCTCCGCTCAAAGCTGAAGCTACCGGCACATCGCTGCGCAGCCGCAACCGGCAGGCATCCGCGAATAGATCCCGGAAAGCTTCGCACTGCTCCTCATATTGTTGCGGCACTTCCGGCAAATGACTAAGCGTGTTCCACCATCGCTTTTGCCGGACCTGTACATCATTTTTTTTATAATAGATAAAATGGCCGGGAAGCAATTGTCGCAGGTTTTTATAAATGGTATATCCGCTGCCTTCCAGGGCTGCCGCGTCCCGGATTGCACGTACTGTCATTTCAAGATCTATTTCCCGGTTAAAATTTTCGAGATTTTTAAAGGCATTGGTTTCGGAAGCAAAAGCAAAAATATTCCCTGGCCGATGAAGATAATAAAGCGGCTTAATGCCGAAACGATCGCGAGCAAGGAAGAGCATCTGCTCTTGTACATCCCATATTGCGAAAGCCCACATGCCGTTGAATTTCAGCAGGCATTGCGCCTTCCATTCGGCAAAAGCGGCCAGCACCACCTCAGTATCGCTTTCGGTAATGAAAGAATGTCCCAGTTGCCTTAGCTCATTTCGCAGTTCAAGGAAATTGAATATTTCCCCGTTGTAAACAATCTGAAAACGACCGTTTCCGTAGCTCATAGGCTGTGCCCCGGAAGCGGATAAATCGAGGATAGAAAGCCGCAAATGGCCCAGGCCGAGAGGCGTATTTTCATCCAGATAAAAACCTTCGCCATCCGGGCCACGGTGGGCAATGCTGCGGGTAATCCGCTCAAGCTTTTGCCGGGGCAAGACCTGCCCATTTAAGTGCCAAATGCCAGTAATGCCACACATTATACATGTTCCTTTAGAGGCCCGGCCACCACGGTGAAACCCACAAAAAACTTGTCCAGTCCCTGGGCTTGCGGCTGCCCGGTTTTGAAAAAGTCATTACCAAAAACCGACAGCGGAAAGGCATTATGCACCGAATCCTGCACTCCCTTTCCGCCTGTTTGTTCTGCCAGATATAGGTCGCAGTTGTACTGACCTTCCGGCAGTGGCAGTTGTGCAATATTAAAGCTGAGGAGGGTGGCACTACCAAAGTGCAACCGTTTGTTCAGCATCCCGGCAGAGAGCGTGAAAAGCCGGGCACCAAAGGCATCACGCACAATTACTGAGGCATAAGCATCAATGGGCAGGGTATCTTTTTGGGGCTCCACCAGCACCTTTATCTGTAAGGCTGACCCGGTTTCTGCATCAGCAATTCTCTGGTGGTGCTCATTCTCAATCCAGGCGTTGGTGAACTTGAAATCCCCTTTTCCACTCCTGTCGGTTCTCGTCCGCAATTCGCTGGCTTCGGTCTGCCGGCCCAGGGTAGAGTAGGCTTGGATAGCCTCGGCAGCCGTCCCGGAAAAGACCAGTTTTCCCTTATCAAGCACCAGCCCGCGCTGACAAAGCCGGTTGATCGCTTCCATGTTGTGGCTCACGAAAAGCACCGTTTTCCCCGTCTGGCTGCTTACGCTTTGCAGCTTTCCCAGGGCCTTCTTCTGGAAATCTGCATCGCCCACGGCCAGCACCTCATCCACCACCAGGATATCCGGGTCCAGGTGCGCTGCTACGGCAAAGGCAAGCCGCACGCGCATTCCTGAAGAGTATCGCTTTACGGGCGTTTTGATGTACCGTGCAGTGCCTGAAAAGCTGACAATTTCATCGAACTTGTTTTTGATCTCCTGGCGGGACATGCCGAGAATGGCCCCGTTCAGGAATATATTCTCTTCCCCCGTCAGTTCAGGATGGAAGCCGGTGCCAACCTCAAGAAGACTGGCAATGCGGCCATTCACTTTTACCACGCCCTCCGTAGGTGCCGTGATGCGGGAAAGTATCTTCAACAGCGTGGATTTTCCCGCGCCATTATTTCCAATAATGCCAATCACTTCGCCCTGTTCCACATTGAATGATACATCTTTCAGCGCCCATACATACCGCTCCCGGCCTGCCGCTTCACGGTTGTTTTCCTCACCAAGCTTGCGGTATGGATCAGCTTTGCCGCGAACAAGATGCCACCAGCGGTTCAGGTCGTGGCCCAGCGTTCCTGTCCCAATCGTCCCGAGGCGGTACTGCTTGCTGAGATGTTCTATTTGCATTCTCATTTAATTTTAGCTCCTTTTAAAAGCTGTTGCATCTTTAGCGCAACTGTGCTGTAAGAATATCCCGCCCGTGCCAGCTCTTCGCCCATTAGAACATTGGCCATTAACTTTTCCTGCCAGGACATCCCTTGCTGCCATTTGCCGATGTTTTTGGTTTCGAATGGCTGGCGGTACATGGCTTCTGTGTACCACACCGTGTCTACCACCGATTGCGTTTGTTCACTTCCAAATTGTTCTGGTTTCAACTGCTGTGGTTCCAGTTCCAGGCCCAGGAAGGCCATCAGTTTCTGCAGTTCCTCCTGCGGATTTCGCAGCAAAGCTTCATATTGTATGGCGAAATGACGGCCTGAAAACCGTCCGTCTTTCCGTAGTTCCCGGTAACGTTTCTGGCTGCTGTTCCAGCGCATGGCCTCATGGTGAAGGCTGATCTTCAGCTTTGGCTGCTTTCCGTCCTGTTTCATCCGCTGCTTCACCTTTTTCAGGGAATTCAGCACATCACGGCCATCGCGGTACATATAAATAAATACCCCTTCCGGGAAAATTTCCAGCAGTTCCCTGGCTACGTAAATGTTGTCCGGGGTTTTCTCGGAGAGGTAGGTTTTGGGTTCTGCGTTCTGGGTTCCGGGTTCCGGGTTCCGGGTTCTGGGTTCTGCGTTCTGCGTTTTGCGTTTTGAAAGCACGCCCCGATCCCCTAATTGGTGAGACTGAGCTGCCTCATCCGAAGGAACCGCAGGTTCCGAAACTCCCCCCTTGAGGGTCCGAAGGACTCCGGACTCTTTCGGAGGGGCAGGGGGGTGTTGTCGATCTATCATCCCTCGTAAGAAATGATACCACTCCACCCGCAGCTTCTCCTCGTTATAATAATAACCCTGACGCTGCAAATGGAAATCGGTTTTCATTCTGCGATAAATCCGCAAAAGATTTGGCAGGAAGTCGAATTCAGGACCGCCCTTAATTTCAGAATGCAAAACCAGGAGCTTTTGCAGAAACGTGGTACCGGAGCGGTTTGGGCCACCTATGAAGATATGCTTTGGCTGTACGCTCATTAAATCGTATCCATAAATGTGCGTTCCCTGCGGTTGAAGATGATGATCCCGCTCACCAGGATAAGCAGCATGGCGATGAAACTATAGGCGAGATAGCCGATATTGAAAGCGCCCGTCCCCAGGAACATGGACCGGAAAGCTTCGATAATGGATGACATGGGGTTGAGCAGCACGAAAAGCCGCAGGTAATCCGGAACTTCTGAAAGCGGATAAATGACGGGCGTGGCATACAATCCAAGCTGAATAGCGAATGCGATGAGGAAACTGAGGTCGCGGTATTTTGTGGTGAGGGAAGAAATGATGCACCCGAACCCCAGCCCCAGTCCTGCAATCATCAGGACCAGCATTGGGAACAGCAGCACATACGCATTCGGGGAAATTGCCGCATCCATATAAAGGTACCAACCCATCACGGCCAGGAACAGCAACAACTGTATCCCAAACTTCAGTAGGTTGGAAATGACAACTGACAAGGGCATGATGATGCGCGGGAAATAAACTTTGCCGAAAATGTGCTCATTCTTCTTGAAGCTGTCGGAAGTGGTGCGAAGGCATTCAGCGAAGTAGTTCCAGCCCACAATCCCCGCAAGGTAAAAGAGCGGCTGCGGAATGCCATCGGTAGGGATCTTTGCGATTTTACCAAAAATGACGAAAAACACCAGCGTAGTGAGCAATGGCTGGATGAAGAACCAGAGCGGCCCCAGGATGGTCTGCTTATAAACCGAAACAAAATCCCGCCTCACGAAGAGCAGCAGCAGGTCGCGGTATTGCCACACCTCTTTCAGGTGCAAATCAAACCATCCGCGTGACGGCTCTAGCACCAGCGTCCATTGCTGCTTATTGCTTTCTGTGACTTCCAGAGATCCTGTTTCCTTTTCCATTATTTTTCTGCGTACGTGGTTTCAAAGCTAAAGTTTAAGCCCGTCATTCATTTTCCTTCTTTACGTTGGCTTCTTTCCAAAAAAATAGGAAATAGTTTTTTATATCCCGGGTTGCCATTTTTTTTATTAAAAGATGAAACACTCAATGACAGTGTAGTTTTGCTACTTTTGCAGTGCAATATATTTGGCTCCTTGCTTCAAAAAATTTAGAAGCAAATTGAGGAAAAAATATTTATTTAACGGTTATTTGTATTTCAATACTTTAAGCACTTGGAAAAATATTGTTTGCTGACCAACGATGTGGAGACACATTCTATTTGGTACAACACATTGCGGGATGAGACGGGAAAAAAGGTACTGGAAGAGGGAATGCCTATCCTTCTCGATCTCTATCAGAAATATAATGTAAAGAGCACGTTTTATTTCACGGGCTATATTGCTGAGAAGTTCCCGGAAGTGGTGAAGATGATACTTCCCTACGGACATGAAGTAGGCTCGCACGGCTACTCCCACGAGGTTTTTCATGGATTCGATGTGCTTTCATACAAGGACCAGGTGGAGCACCTGCGAAAATCGAAGCAGATCCTCGAAGATATTTCGGGGCAGGAAGTAATATCCTTCCGGGCACCTGCGCTCCGGGTCAATTCAAATACATCCCATGCGCTCATTGAAACCGGGTTCAGGACTGACAGCTCGGTGGCCTCACAGCGGTTCGATATGTTTATGTCGTTTGGCGGCCTCAAAAAGCTGAAGTGGCTGTCTGCGCCACGGCTTCCTTACCGCACGGCTGAAGGAAACCTGTTTAAAAAGGGAAACAGTCCGCTGGTGGAAATTCCGTTGACAGCCATGATCTTTCCTTATGTTGGCACCACGATGCGTATATTCCCCACGGTTACGAAGATGCAACGCCAGGTTTTGCATGCTGAAACATCAATGTCAGGCAAGCCGCTGGTTTTCGATATTCATCCCAACGAATTTATAGAGGAAGCAAACGGAGCACGTACTGTGGAGCGCAGGGCCACCAACTTTGTCAGCTACGTGCTGGCCGACCTGATCCGCGGCCAGTTGAAGGTGAAGAACCTGGGCCGCAAAGCCATTCCTCTATATGAAAATAAGATCAGCTATTACAGCAAGCGCGGTTATAAATTTTTAACCATACAAGACTATTGCAAGGAGAAAGGACTGCTATGAGAATATTTATTATAACAATGGACGACCCGGTCTATACCGTTCCGTTTTTTAAGGAAATACTGGAAAAGCGTCACAATGACGTGGTTGGCCTGGCAGTGCCGCAGGGAGACCGGCTCACCATCGGGAAGAACCGTAGCAAAACCACCTACCTCCTCAGCCTGCTGCTGATTATGGGACTGCCAAGCTTTATGAAGTATTCGCTGATTACGTATGGCTATAAGCTGAAAAAGAAGCTGAGCGGAAAAGTGCCGGGCGTAAATGACCCGTCCATTATTGCGGTGGCTAAGGAATATGGCATTCCGACCCATGAAATAAAGACACCCAACAGCAAAAGCTTCCGTGCAATGCTGCGGGAGTTGAAACCGGATGTGATTATTAACCAGAGCCAGAGCATCATCAAGAAGGAACTGTTGGAAATCCCCACGATTGGCGTATTGAACAGGCACAATGCGCTTTTGCCCAAAAACCGCGGAAGGCTTACACCATTTTGGGTAATGAAAAAAGGAGAGAAAGAGACCGGGGTTTCCATACATTTTGTGGATGAAGGCATTGATTCGGGACAGATCGTGGTGCAGGAAAAATTCCCGGTAGAGAAAGATGACACGTTTAATACGATTGTAAGGAAAAACTATACTTTGGCAGCTAAGGCCATGCTCAAGGCATTGGATGTGCTTGAGCGGGGAGACTATAAATTATTGGATAATCCTGATGATGCCGCCACATATAATACGGTACCCACTTTTAAAGATGCATTGCAATACCGGGCAAGCCGGCTAAAAAAAGCTTTCTCATGAAGATTGTATTTCACCTTGCCCACCCAGCCCATTTCCATCTGTTTAAAGAAGCTATCCAGGACCTGCAAAAGCGTCATGAGGTGATGATCACCTACAATGAAAAAGACGTTTTGGAGAACCTGCTGGCAAGTTCATCGCTGAAGCAGTACAGCGTTAAGATCAAGGCCACTACCAACACCTCATCTAAGCTGGGGCTGATGACGCAGTTCCTGAGCAAGAATCTGGGGTATTACAAAACGGTGAAGAATTTTAGACCAGACCTTATGCTGGGGACTTCCATTATTATTTCGCTAATGGGGAAGCTTCTGGGCAGACCGAGCGTAATTGTAAACGAGGATGATTTTGATGTGGTGGCAAAAACAGCCAATGTAGGGTATCCATTCGCCAATTATATTCTTTGTCCGCACGTAGTACGTACCACACGTTTTGATACTAAGTCGGTGAAATATAAAGGCTATCATGAACTGGCGTATTTGTCACCCAAATATTTTCATCCAGACAGAAAACTGATTGAACCGCTATTTGATGGCCAGGAGAAATATTTCATTTTACGCTTTGCCAAACTAACGGCACACCATGATGAGGGTAAAACCGGTATGACCCCTGAACTGACCGAGCGCATTATTTCGTTGCTGAAACCACGCGGCAAGATCTATATTACCTCCGAACGGGAGTTGGAGCCGCAGTTTGAGCCATACCGCATTTCTATTGATCCCATGGATATGCACCATGCCATGTATTTTGCGAGCATGTATATTGGCGACAGCCAGACAATGGCTGCGGAGGCTGCGGTGTTGGGCACACCATCCATCCGCTTCAATGATTTTGTGGGTAAGCTAAGTTACCTGGACGAGCTTGAGTTTCAGCACCATCTTACCTTTGGCATTCCTACCTCTGAACCGGAGAGACTTGTGAGCCAGGTTAAGGAATTATTGAACATTCCCGATATAAGGGAAATATGGGCTAAACGAAGACAGGAAATGCTGGCCGAAAAAATTGACGTTACAGCCTTCATGATCTGGTTCATTGAAAATTACCCAAAAAGTGCCCAGCAAATGCTGGCCGACTCGCACACCCAGAAACAATTTATGGAACAACCGGCAACTTTCCAGATCGCAAGCTGAACCGGGGTTGCAGAAGTCAAATTGTTTTTTCCTAAAATTTAAAATTCAATATTTTGAAAAAGATCATCTCAGTAGTAGGGGCACGGCCCAATTTCATCAAAGTTGCTCCGCTTCATAAAGCATTCGTTAAAAATCACTCGCAGAAGGTTCAACACCTCATCTGCCATACCGGGCAGCATTTTGATAAAAAGATGAGCGACATATTTTTTGAGCAGCTCGGATTACCGAAACCGCATTTCCACTTAGGAATAAGCGGAGGCTCCCACGCACAACAGGTAGCACAGATCATGATGGCTTTTGAAGAAGTGCTGCTGAAGGAAAAACCTGACCTGGTGCTGGTAGTGGGTGATGTAAATTCAACAATGGCCTGCACTGTGGTAGCTTCCAAGCTGCAAATTCAGGTGGCGCATGTGGAAGCCGGACTACGCAGCTTTGACCGAACCATGCCCGAAGAGATCAACCGGATGGTAACCGATGTTCTCGCAGATTATCTTTTCGTGACCGAACCGAGCGGAATGAAGAACCTTGCGAATGAAGGAATCAGCGATGAAAAAGTATTCTTTACGGGCAATGTAATGATTGACAGCCTGGTTGCGCTTACACCAAAAATTGACGCTTCAGAAATTTTCGACCAACTGAACATTAAGCAGGGTGATTACATCCTCGGAACCTTTCATCGTCCGGCCAATGTGGATGATCCTGAATTTTTGCAGAAACTGGTAACCACGTTAAATTATCTGGCAAAATTTAAGAAACTGATTTTCCCAGCTCACCCACGGACCACGAAGCACATGAAAGCGAATGGGCTTTATGACAAGCTTGACAAAAATGTGATCTTGACAGAACCCATTGGCTACATTGATTTTCTTGCCCTGGTAAAACATGCTGACCTGATTGTGACTGACAGTGGCGGCATCCAGGAAGAAAGCACCTTTTTGGGTGTGCAGTGCATTACGGTACGGGACAACACTGAGCGACCCGTAACGGTGGATCTGGGGACAAATCAACTGATTGGGACCAACCTGGATGCGGTGAAGAAAGCGGCTGAGGGGGTGCTCTCAGGCAATCGCAAATCCGGCAGAGTGCCGGAATTATGGGATGGGGAAGCGGCTGGACGAATCACGGAAATTCTTGTGAATGTATTGACAGGCAATGCGAAACCTGCCAATAGCACAGTTCGCGTTTAGTGTTTGCAAAGATTCCCCGCCGATTTCCCACGGCTTTGAAAGCAAGATAGTGCAAAGCAAAAAAGGCTTTTACCAGCCAGTGCCGGTAAAAGCCTTTAAGAATTAATTTGTAGGTTATTTCAGAAATTGTTTGAAGTTCTCCCTCAAACTTTTCCTGGCCAGATCACTTGCCGCAAAACTTAGCAGCAAGCTCCTATCGCAAATACGATTAGTATCTTCTGTCGTTGCCGCCTTTGTTGTAGCCACCGCCACCACCGCCTTCTCTGCGGCCATAGCCACCGCCACCACTGCCGCCACGGCTGCCACCGCCACCGTAGCCACCACCACCACCGCCTCTGCGGCTGTCGGGTTTCCTTTCTTCGGCTTTGTTGACCACGATTTCACGGCCTTGTACTTCAGAGCCGTTCAGTTCTTCAACTGCCCTTTGTGCGTTGTCGTCATCGGGCATTTCTACGAATCCAAAACCCTTGCTTCTGCCAGTGGCTTTGTCTGTAATGATCTTCGCTGATGATACTTCACCATACTGTTCAAATAGTTCCTGCAGTTCGTTTTCTCCTAAGGAGAAAGGGAGGCTGCCACAAAAAATGTTCATTGTAAATGCGTTTACGGAGTTAAAAATATATACGAAGATAATTCTTCTTATATGAGAAATTACAAGTTGACAATTTAGTTCATAATTTTTTTCGTTTACTGACGCAATGAACGAGGAAAACACCTGTCAACCCCAGCTTTCCTGATTGGTTTCAACAATATCTGTCTCATGTCCGGAACTCCGCTCTCCTATCTGCTGGCGCCACATGGCATAATATAATCCCTTCTTGTCCAGCAAATCCAGATGCTTTCCGGACTCTACGATCCTGCCCCGCTCCAGCACATGGATCTGATCTGAATGCATTACCGTGCTCAGCCGGTGGGCAATGAGAATTGTAATATGATCCTTGCGCTCTGAAACATCACGTATGGTTTGGTTGATCTCCTCCTCAGTAATAGAATCGAGCGCTGAGGTAGCTTCATCAAAAACCAGGAGCGTGGGATGACGAAGTAATGCGCGGGCAATGGAAAGCCGCTGCTTCTCACCGCCCGATACCTTTACGCCTCCTTCCCCAATCACGGTATCCAGCCCTTTATCAGCACGGGCAAGTAAATTCTGGCAGGCCGCTTTATTCAGCACTTCCAGAATCTGGTCATCGGTAGCATTGGGTTGAACGAAGAGGAGGTTTTCCCGGATCGTCCCTGAAAACAATTGTGTGTCCTGTGTTACAAAGCCAATCTGTTCCCGCAATTCCTCCAGGCTCACAGCATTGTAGGAATGGCCATTGTACTTTATATCGCCTTCTCTGGGATGATAAAGCCCAACTAGCAACTTTACTAAAGTGGTTTTGCCCGACCCTGAAGGACCCACAAACGCTATGGTCTCACCCAGCCTGGTGCTAAATGATATTCCATTCAGGGCCGGCTGGCGGGCAGTTTGATGCTGAAACACAACTTCGCTGAATTCAAGTTCATTCACAGCCTCCAGCTTCACCGGCTTCGCTGGCCTGGGTTCCACCGGAGATTCGATAATTCGTTTGAAGTTAGCCAGTGAAACCTCCGCTTCACGGTAAATATTGATAATATTACCCAACTCCTGCAATGGCCCGAAAATGAAAAATGAGTAGATAAAAAGTGCGAAAAACTGCCCGGTGGTAATATCCTCTGAGAAAATGAGAAACAGCATAAAAAAGAGGATCACATTCCGCATCAGGTTTACAATGGTGCCCTGGATGAAACTGAGGCTGCGCAGATATTTCACCTTCTTTAATTCGAGGATGAGTATTTTATCGGTGGTGGAATTGAGGCGGGTGATTTCCTGCTTGCTAAGTCCCAGGCTTTTCACCAATTCAATGTTCCGGAGCGATTCGGTTGTACTTCCGGCAAGCGCGGTGGTATCCCCCACTATTCGCTTCTGTATTTTTTTGATGCGCTTGCTCAGCACCGAACTGAGATAGCCGAGTATGGGGATCATGGAGAAATAAACGGGGGCGATGACCCAATAAACATTGATGGCATAAACCACCACGAAAATGATCCCCACTAGAGAGGTAAAAAGTACATTGATCATCGCGGAGATCAACTTCTGAACATCCTCCCGCACTTTTTGGATAATTCCGAGCGTTTCGCCACTGCGCTGGTCTTCAAACACCTGATACGGCAATTCCAGAGAATGGCGAATTCCATCATTATAGATCTGCGCCCCCAGTCGCTGGGTAATGGTATTCACATAAAAATCCTGGAAGGCCTTGGCAATTCGCGAAACCATAGCAGCACCCATCGCCAGCAGAATCAACAAACCCGCTCCTCTGATAAATTCGTCAACAGTCTGATCACCAAAATCAGTGACATAGCCATCAATAATGCGCTGGAATATGAGCGGATCAATAAGAGAGAAAAGCTGATTGACGGCTGCCAGGAAGAGAGCCAGGAGTATAAGTTTCCAATAATTGCGGAGGTAGGAGAGAAGTAGCTTCATCTCATTTTGAATATGGCTGATGGGTGAAATTCAATCCGGGCGGCATGGCACAAATCCTACCACCCGGCCAGCGTTAATAAAAGCTGCTTCAATTGTCAGTTCCAGGCGTGTTGCCATAGACAAGAACAGCAACATTGGCAGAAAACCACAACACATAAAAAGGCCCGCAATGAAGCAGGCCGTGCTATTACAAGAAGGAAAATTTCGTTACTACTTTTCGGAAGCATTGTTTTCCATGCTCATTTCAAGCTTTTTAAGTTCAGCCAAAGACAACTCTACTTCCACCAGCGTTTTGGTAAGGCTCACCAACATGGGTTTTGCTTCGCTCTGTTGGGCTTATTTACCACAGGGGAGATTAGGTTGGAACCAGCCGGGGCAATCTACCCCAAGTCTTTCCTTTGCCTCCCGCAGTCATAGAAGCTGCACAGCCTTCTTGAACCAATAATGCCGATAACAGAACAGCGTTTCGATGACAATAGCGAACAACTTCAAACCCTATCTGCTGATGACATGATTGCACGCAAAAGATCTCACGCAAAGACGCTAAGGCGCAAAGAAAATATGCTCTGCGGCTTTGCGCTTTTGCGAGCAATAAAAAACTTAGCGCCTTTACGCCTTGGCGAGAAATAAAAACACTATTCATACACATCTTGCTTCAGTTGGGTTAAGAAGCCTTCGAGGACTTGCGGGATAAGTTTAACGACCAGAAATCAGGTACCAGCTCTACTGGGTATACTTTTTTTGCCGGTACCTTAATGGCCAATTCAGAAAAGAAAATTGAAGACCGTTCTATCCAACAATATGATGAAGCCATTCAGGGCTATGAAAAGAAATTGAGAGAAAACCGGGAAAAGCCCTACTAACGTATTTCGTTACTTGGCAGAGCGAAAATATTGGATAGGAAATTTTAATCGGAATTAGTTCTAATTACACACCCATACTCTACACACACTTCTTAATCACATTGACCTTAAAAATTATGATCAACCAACTATCCCTGGCAACATTATCATCCATCTTCATTTTAGCGCTATTGGCTGTGTTTGCTCTAACTTGGATAATTTACAGGATCAAAAGGGTTCTTTTTTATGGCGCAGGCCGTTTTCACAATATTGTTCTCTTATTGTTTTCTTCAACTATTTTGATTTTGAGTGTCATTCAACCGTATATCCTTGAATATTATCCCCGATTTGATTCACCACCCTACAAATCCTATTTGACTATTAATCCAGCAATAAGTTATCTAACAAGAATAAAATTCATCTATTGATGCCGCCCGGGCCGTAAAGTCAAAGGTATCGCCCAATTCAACAGGTAAATTCTCAACATAGAACAGACTATCATGATATATACCACATGTCCTGTAGTAAGATAGGATTATAGTGCTTGCCATCAGAATACCAGGCTTCGATCAAGTGATTTAGATCTTGCATTCGGGTTTGTTGAATTCAACCCCTTACTCCTATGCTGAAACGATTTAAATCCGTGGTATCCGATCTCTGCCAAAACAAAGGTGTTACAGAGCAAAAAAGTGTAATGAGTAGTGGAGCTATAAACTGATTTTTCATCCACGTGCTTAAAAAAAATCTATTGGTAAATAACCAACTTCCTTAGGTTAATTTCTTTTAGTGGCTTTGAAATTTAACTTGGTAGCATCCTCTTTACTTTGGGTCCGGATATTATAATATTCCAACCGGCAGTTATATTGATTGCCCCCTATCCATTCCAATCGTAGGAAACATTGGCTAGAATTATATACAAAATAACCGAATTTATATCCAAAGGATGCATCGGTTACACTAATCCCATAAACCTTCTTATAGCCCTTGGGAATGTTGTCAAGATAGAAATAGGGAGTAGATGATAAGCTGTCGTTGAACTCGCGAAAGATCGTAAATGTCCAGGTTTTTGTGGGATCATCCGGATCGGCAGCATCGAAATGAAAAAATTCATCGACTCCCGGTATAAAATCACCTCCTGAGTAATCCACTCTTACCATATTCTTAGTTACTGTATCCACACCATCATCATCGTAACAAGGATCGTAATTATCACATTCAGGAAACCTTGGGTCATCGCATTTATTGCAGCCTGAAAAACCGACCCAGGCAACACATAACCAAAAGAGAAAATACCTATTCATCATGGCTTTCAATTTTCCCCAGAAGAAGCAAAAGTTGCTTTTCCAATGCTTCAATCTTCTTTTGCTGGGCAATGGTGTAAAGTGTCAACTCCTCAATCTCCTGCTGCTGCATGGTCTGCATTTCAACTTCATCAAACCTTTCTTCTAAAACCTCTTGCTCTGCAGGCATACCCGGCAAATGTTTGTTCAGTTCCAAAGGTGATACTAATAAGTCCATGTAATAAATGATATTAAAAATATTTCTGCGAATCAAAGATCAGAAAAAAAGAACTTGAAGAGGCGCTGATACTTCGTTGTTCTCCAGAAGGAATATGCCAATGCCCAAGAATATTCATGACTTCGCGTTTCCACATTTAAAGGTAATAACCAGATGTGCCAAAAAATTACACGCTTCATTCCACCCCCACCTGCACATCCTTCAGGTTCAATTGCAGCGACACCTTTCCGTTCCACTCATTTCTTTCCAGCGTAAAACAAATGTCGTAGTGGGGCGCGGTGGTGATTTCATCGAGCAGAATTCCCATCTTAAAACCGATGGCGCTGAGGTGGCGGCCCCCGCCCGTATCAATACAAAGCTTCAGGTGTTTGTCGCCCACCAGCTTTGGCGGGTAGCGGTTTTTTACCTGGCGGGCCACAAATACGGGGCGCATGTTTTCGGGGCCAAACGGGCCGAACCTGTGCAGCGTTTTAAGCAACCGATGCGTTAAATCCTTTGTTTTTACTTCCGCATCAAATTCTATTACAGGAACCAGTTGTTCCCCGGTGATCTGCTTCGTGACCACCTCTTCAAAACGATCGCGGAACTCCTCAATCCGTTCCTTCTTTAGCGTCATGCCTGCGGCTGCGCGGTGTCCGCCAAACTGCTCCAGCAAGTCGCTGCAACCCGAAATTGCTGTGTAAAGGTCGAAACCGCGAACACTCCGTGCGGAGCCTACTGCCATTCCATTCGATTCGGTGAGCAGCACCGTAGGCCGGTAGAAGTGCTCAATGAGCCGTGAAGCAACGATACCAATTACTCCTTTGTGCCAGGCAGGGTTAAACAGCACGGTGGACTTTCGCTGCATCAAATCTGTGCTGCATTCTATCACCTCAATGGCCTCCTCCGTGATGGATGCATCGTAGCTCTGGCGGAGGGTATTCTTGTCGTCCACTATTCTCGCAATGGCCAACGCCTCATCAATATCTTGCGAACAGAGCAACCGCACGGCTTCATTGGCGTGGGCCATTCTTCCCACGGCATTTATGCGCGGCCCAATCCTGAAGACGATATCGCCAATGCTAAGCGGAGGCAATGTGCCGCTTATCTCGAGCAGTGCCTCCAAACCGGGGCGTGGGCTATGGTTCAGTATCTCAAGGCCGAAATGGGCCAGAAGGCGGTTTTCGCCTGTGAGGGGAACAATATCAGAGGCGATGCTCGTCACCACCAGGTCCAGGTAGCGGTGTATCTGGTCGTCAGGCAACTGCTTTTCTGAGAGCGCCTGCACCAGCTTGAAACCAATGCCGCACCCGCTAAGCTCTTTGTAGGGATAAGGGCAATCCTCCTGCTTGGGATTGAGTATCGCCACGGCACCTGGCAGTTCCTCGCCCGGGGTATGATGGTCGCATATTATAAAGTCAATGCCCAGGCTTTTTGCGTAATCAACTTTTTCTACTGACTTTATTCCACAATCCAAGGCAATGATCAACCCGATGCCATTGTCGTTTGCATAATCAATCCCTTGCGTGGAAATGCCGTAACCTTCCTTTTGCCGGTCCGGTATGTAATAGGTAATTTTCTCAGAAAATTGCGAAAGAAAAGTGTAGACCAGGGCCACCGAGGTTGTGCCGTCCACATCATAATCGCCATATACCATTATTGGATGATTGCCTTGAATGGCGTCTGCGATCCGCTCCACGGCCCGCTCCATGCCCTTCATCAGAAAAGGATTGTGGAGTGCACTGTAATCTGGCGTAAAATATTGCCGAGCCTCCTCAAAACTTAGCAGGTTGCGGTGCGCGATGAGGGTTGATAACAACGGCTTTATACCCAACTCCCTGCTGAGTTTCTCCACCAGCAGTTTATCGGGTTCCGTTTTAGGTATCCATTTCTTTTTAAGGAGCACGGTGGGTGTTTTAGGTTAATAAACTATTTGATTTGGCACTTTTGAATAAGGGGCAATAAAGATACAAAGGTTATAGTTTTGCCGCAAACCGAAGCCATGCGCATTACATTCGTTGGTACAAAACCATAGGCCTCCCATTGTCATGGGTAACGATAGCGAGAAAACATAGTTGGTTCGGAATCATGGCTGAAGGTCGGTCAGGTACGCCAGGATTTCTCCCGTTGGTAGAAATGACAAAAAGGTTGTGGCGAGGTAGGTAGCCGCGTAGGGTACGAGCGGATGCTCGCACCAGATGTGATTTTGAAAATACAAGTAAGCATTTCCTAAAAATTTGTATGAGCGGCTCCCTCCATAGATCAGGAAGTTGCTTAAATTTGAAAGGCCAGTGCAACTTACCCTGCGGGACAATGCCCACGATTAAGACTAAAAATGGTTTCAGGTTTTTCATTTACGCAAACGATCATCCTCCGGCATCTATTTATGTTGAAAAGGATGGCGAGACAGCAAAATTTTACCTGGCGCCCATTGAAATTGAAAGCTCAAGGCGTTTCAATGCATCAGAGCTTCGCAAAATTCGGGTTTTTAGAGAGGAGGATTTTGAAACATTTTAAAACCATGGAATGAATATTTTAATCATTAAGAAATCGGCCAATGACGCAGGACTTAGCTTCACAGCGCATAAAATGATTATTGAGCTTGAGGACGGGCGCGAACTATCCGTGCCGCTGGAATGGTTTCCAAAGCTTCGCAATGCTTCTGCCGAGGAGCTGAATAATTGGCGTTTTATTGGAGGAGGGGAAGGAATTCACTGGCAGGCCTTGGATGACGATATCTCTGTCGGTAATCTACTGGAGTAGGTAAAGCCACAGAGGGACTGAATATTCTGATCTTTTGTCTTTTCTTCTTTAATAAAATTACCTGGCTGTGAAATATATATGGGTTTTCTTATTGTTCTTTAGCCTCAATGCAAATGCTCAAAACACTTGGTTTAAGTTGTTGCCTGGGTGGCGAGCCAATAATAATGAAGTATCAGGAGACACATTAATTACATTATGTCCAGGAGATGTTGGATTTAAGCTGATAACAAATATAAACTACTCTGATTTAAATAGTGGGGAACTATTATATACCGACACATTAGATTATGCCGTAATTTCAGGAGACACACTAACTAGTAATGAATACCGTACACCCTGGTTAAGTTATTACGATTCCCAAACCCATGTTTTAAGTTTAGGCTTCGCTTATCTGGATTCAATTAATAACGGGTTAAAGTGGCAATCTTCAATCTTTGCGGCTAATCCATTCAGGAAGCTCCCTTACATGTTAAACCATGATACATTCGACACTAAGATATTGCAGTATACGAAAATTAATGATAAATTTTATGCAATCGTAAATTGGGAGCAAAAATTTGGGAGTTTAGGCTCTACATATAGCTATAAATTATTACGATTAGAGGAAAATGAAGATCCAATACTATTAAAACAACAAATAACCAATAAAATATGTGCAGGATGCCATGAGGTAGAGTTTGACCGGGTGAAAAGTGACAATCAGGATAAACAAAATATTTTTTTGTTGGAATACGATCAGTGGGATTTTGCAGGAGGCCCCCAATCCTGGCAGGCGGACGTTACCAAAATGGATACTGCTGGCAATACCATCTGGAAGTGCCGGCCCAATAACAACGACAGTGTGAATACCACCCTTTTCCAAATGGTGCAAAAGTCGGATGGCAACCTGATATGTGCCTGGAATAATTTTTATCACCCACCCCATAAACATCCCACAAAAGATAACCCTTATGTGGATGTTAATGACAGTGCAACGGTATGGTTTGCAGAAATAGATTATATTACAGGGAAGGTGCTTTGGAGGAAAAATATCAGAAAATATTTAGCCTCACGTAAACCCGACACGGCCCCCGACAGGCACCAAAGCGTTTTCATTTATGACGCCCAGTTGGTTTCTAATAATAGTATTGTTTGGGTGGGTCGGAGATTAAGGGTGGATTGGCCTGCCCCTGTCTATTGGAAGTATTTGCCGGTTATCTTTAAAACGGGCCTTTCCGGCAATCCTATCTGGTATCGTGAGTATGAAATGTATCCCGGAGACACCGGGGACAAAGGCATGCAAGTCTACAGTTTTACCCAAACACCTGACAAGGGTTTTATTTTAACAGGTGAATACCTGAACTATGGAGGCCAGCTTACCAATGGCGAGTTCTGGCAAAAGGCGGCCATCCTGAAACTGGACAGCTTAGGCTGCCTGCAGCCCGGCTGCCAGCTTGCAGACGGCATTTCTGAAACACCCCGACCACAGCAGCTTTGCCGTGTGTTCCCCAATCCGGCCAGCCAGCAGATCAATATCGTCTTCCCGGAAAACCAGCCATTTAATTGGGAAATACGGCTCACGGATGCAATGGGCCGATCGTCAGCAGCATCGCCAGCAGGTAGCTTCCGCCATTCCATTCCTACCGCCCATCTTCCCCCGGGAATTTATTTTATACACCTTAAAAACTCAAAATCCAATCATTATGAAACGCATAAGATTATTATTAGCCATTAGTTTTTTGCTGCTCTCTTTTTCTGCCAATGCTCAAACCTTCTATAAGGATAGCACCGTTTGGTATGTATTCAGGTATCAACCAAGTATTTCACCGGGTAGCAGCTATTTTCCTTCATTTTATAAAGAAGAAATCAAGCTCGATTCCATCTCGGCCCTAAATGAATATTATAGCGTTGTCAGGAGGCCATTTACAACTACCTCACATATAGAAGATTCTCTTACTTATCAATTAAGAGTGAGTGATTCGGTAATATATTTTAACGGGGATATATACGTAGACTTTGATTCAATACAAGCTTTTAAAAACCTGAAAATATTCGATTTCAAGCTTGAGAAAGATGATACAATAGAAATTGCCATTCCCGGTTGGTGGAAGTGCAATTATCTTATAGATAGCATTACGTTTGATCCCACTGGAATGCCACTATCGTCTAAAAGATATTTTTTTCCCCAGGGTAGGATTAATTCCGGGCCATGTAATTCTTCCATGTCTTTCAGCAATCAAAGAATTTCGATGAGCAGCATAGGCTTTGATACCGGCCTGCTACCATTCCGTATTAGTGGTATAGGTCCTGCTGAAGAGCTTAATCTTATTTCCGCCTGTCACAAAAGTGAATTGCTCTATGGTGATTCCGTAACTTATTTCTACCACGGTTTTACTGCTTTTTGTGATGAAGATTCCGTTGCGGCTCTGGCGGAGCGGATAGTTCGTGACGATATTGAGGAAACCGTAGTAAAAAAAATTACTGTTTTCCCCAATCCTGTTTCAGAAAAAATCCATGTCAAAAACCTTTCACAAGCCCAGTACGAAATATTTAATGTTTTAGGAAAAAGGGTAAGGGCCGGTAATTATGAAAATGAGATTAACGTTGCGGAATTAAAGCCCGGAATATTTGTGTTAAAAATTACACGGGACGGCACTGATTATTTCGGCAGGTTCATTAAACAATAATAGAAGTAGTCTAACCGGAGGCTGTCCACGCACGCCAGGATTTCTCCCGCTGGTACCCATGACGGATGTTGTAAAGGCACTCAGAATCAGGCTCTTTCTTGGCTCAGTAGCGTAGGGTTTAAACCCTACGCTACTGAGTGTGTAGGCACATGCATCCTGCCAGACCTGTCATTAAATCTTTCATTTTTAATGCCTTAAAATAAATACTCGAAATGACAGAAAGCGGGTGGTGGGGTGGATGGATGGAACGTAAACGGGAAAATGTTTAATTTCTAAGAAGATACAAAGGTTATAGTTTTGCCGCAAACCGAAACCCATGCGCATTGTATTCGTTGGTACTCCTGATTTTGCCGTTCCTGCCCTTGAAGTGTTGCTGCGGCACCGCTACCCGGTTGTGGGCGTTGTTACTGCGCCCGACCGCCCCGCTGGTCGCGGCCTGGCTTTGCAGGAATCAGCGGTAAAGAAATTTGCCAGCGCCCACGAGTTGAATATCCTACAGCCCACCAACCTCAAAAGCCCGGAATTTCTGAAAGAACTGCGCGCTTTAAATGCCGACCTTCAAATTGTGATCGCATTTAGGATGATGCCGGAAGCCATGTGGGCCATGCCCCGGCTGGGAACGTTTAACCTGCACGCTTCCCTGCTGCCCGATTATCGTGGGGCAGCGCCAATTAATTGGGCAATTATTAACGGGGAAAAAGAAACCGGCCTTACCACCTTTTTTCTGAAACATGAAATTGACACGGGCGATATCCTCTTCCGCGAGCGACTGGAAATAGGCCCCGAAGAAACGGCTGGCGAACTTCACGACCGCCTCATGACGAAAGGCGCTGACCTGGTGCTGAAAACGGTGCAGGCAATTGAAGGTGATACATTGAAACCCACGCCCCAGCATTACACGGGAAATGAGAAGAAAGCACCCAAAATTTTCAAAGAAGATTGCCGTATAGATTGGGGCAGGCCGCTGGAGGAGGTCCATAATTTTATCCGTGGGCTTAGCCCGTACCCCACCGCCTGGACGCATCTGGAAGGTAAGATGTTTAAGATTTTTATTGCCAGAAAGGAATTGGCAGACCATGATCTTAAACCTGGGACAATCGCTACGGATGACAAGCAATATTTAAAAGCGGCAGTAAAAGGTGGTTTTATTAATATAATTGAAGTGCAGTTAGCGGGAAAGAAAAGAATGGACATTGGAGGTTTTTTAAGAGGATATACTGACCGGTTCACGAGATTTCAATGACGTAGAGACGCAGAATTCTTCGTCTCTGCGTCATTGAAATCCTTAACTTTCCCGCTTAATTCAAAATTCCAATGCTATGAAATTGTCCGTTAGAATTCTGTCAACCCTTGTCTCATTGCCCCTTTTGATGATGAGCTGCACGCAGGCATACCAGGTCAATAAACCCACAAAGGAGGAAAAGAAGGAACTGCGGGAAATTGCTTCCACCATGAAGAAGCAGAACAGGTCTTTAACCAAAGAAGCCCGTGCCTATTTTGAGGGTATGCGATATATCCCGGCCGGCAGCTTTGTAAAGGGTTATCAAAAAGGAGAGCTAACAGCAGATAAGAATGATACGACCCTGATTTTAGGAATCACGCCTGCAGAGCAAAGCGTTGCCGCCTTTTACATGAGCCAGCATGAAGTGACAAATGGAGAATATCGGCAGTTCGTGCATTGGGTTCGTGACTCAATTGCCCTTACGCTGCTGGCACAAAAGGATCCTTCCTATTATGCCGATGCGGATAAAAAGACTCTGGACTGGCAGCGCAGAAAAGAACTGTGGAAGGGAAATCCCGTACATGATGAAGTACTTGCTTCTATGTTGAGGGATGACGTTCCGGAGTCCAAAGGCAGAATGCTGAGCTATAGCGAAATGCGCTACAGTTATACCGAGAGCGGAGAAGCCGTGAGCATCGTAGCTTATCCTGATACCCTGGTGTGGATCAAGGATTGGAAAAAGGCCGTCAATGAACCAATGGCGCACAGCTACTTCGGGCATGAAGCGTATAATGATTATCCTGTGATTGGAGTGACATGGCAGCAGGCAAACGCCTATTGCCGCTGGAGAAGTGTTCAATTCCGGCATGCCGCGGCTAAAGGACGGGATGCCGGAGCACTCAGAGAATTCAGGTTGCCCACTGAGGCAGAGTGGGAATATGCAGCTTTGGCACAAATAGGTCAAGTCCCGGAACAGAAGTCCTTCAAACGCATTTTTCCCTGGGATGGTGTTGACACCCGCGACAATAGTGGCAGGTACAGGGCAAATTTCGGTAACATCGTGGCACAGAATGGCCTCACGCTGAAGTGGTACATCGAGGATGGGGGCCTTTATCCCGTTGCTGCTAAGCCACAGCGCAGCACCTTTAAAACTTACCGGCCCAATGATTATGGGCTCTATAATATGGCCGGCAACGTAGCCGAATGGACTTCCGATATTCCTTCCACCGAGACCCAACTACCTGAAGTCGTGCAGCATAATTCACACGTTCTATATAAGAACCCACAGCCCCGCATCGTCAAGGGCGGCTCCTGGGCAGATGGTCCGGCCTACATGCTCTGCGCCAGTCGCGAAGCTTTTTCGGAAGATCGCCCCAGCAGCAGGATCGGGTTTCGGGTCGTGATGGGGGTGGAGTAACGGGTAAAGACATAGTGAAATAATATAAAATATTTGATCGTGACTATATCTCAACTTTTTTAACTCCGGTGAGCTGACTTTTGTAATGCGCGCCTCCTGAAATAATTCAGTTAACCGCTTTGTTACTGCACCACAACCTTCACCACAGCTCTTTCTTTATTTGAATTGAATATTTCCAAAAAATAAATTCCGGGTGCCAATTCTGATACATTGCCTGTAAAGTGATCATTAATTAATTCAAGTTGCAGGACTTTTTTTCCAATTGCATTTTGAAGTTCGACAGTGTGCAACAATGTTCCGTTTTGGGGTATAGCGGTCAAGGTACCGCTTACTGGATTCGGGAATACTTGCACATTGCGCATCCACGGCATTTCATTGGTGGAAAGCGGATCAATGATCACTTGTAAAGTATCCGTATTCCAGCAGCCATTGGCTCCGGTGCCTCGCGCAACTACAAGATAATTGCCTTGACCCGTAGGATAGGTGTGCAGCGGGTTTCGCTGGACAGTATCATGGCCATCGCCAAAATCCCAGTGAATGCCAGCAAGCGAATCCGATGAAGTGAGATTGAATTGCATGCTATAAGTTGAAACCGGAGTAACAGTCGCCATAATTTGCGGACGGGGCAAAACCTCAATTTCCGAAGTATCGCTGTTTGCGCATAAACCTGTATAGGAATAGATAATCTGATGTTTTCCGGTACCTGCATTTGAGGGCATAAACCAATTGCCCACGATGCCCGGCCCAGTCCATGTGCCACCTGCCGGCTGACCAGCAAGAGCAAGGGGTGGTTCGTTAATGCATATAGCGGTATCGGCCAAAGCATTCACCTCCGGCAGGTCATGGACGGTAGCCAGCAGGCTATCTGAGCTTGAACAGCCCGCTGCATTTGTGAAGCTATAGGTAAGGTAAAAGCTTCCCAGACCTGAAAGTGAAGGATAAAAATTTCCTGACACTACAGAGGAGCCCGACCACGTTCCGCCCGCAGGTTGAGGGCTTAACGGCACAGGCCAGCCGTCTTTGCAGGCGGATAAACCATTGCCTGCATTTACCTGCGGTACTGCGTGTACTGTTGCCCAAAGCGTGTCGCGGCTTACGCAACCATTGGAATCTGAAAAAACATACCGGAGTGGATGTATACCAGCCCCTGCAAATTGCGGATAAAATATACCTGAATTAACAGCCTTTCCGGTCCAGGCCCCACCGGATGGTTGTCCTGTCAGCTTCACCGTATCTTCATTTAAGCATCGTGAAAAATCAGCTTGCACAGTAATGGATGTTGGCTGATGCACGGTAACCCGGATTGTATCAGAAGCCATACAGGAGAGAGAATCGGTTACTGTGTAGACCAATTCGGAAATGCCCACTCCGGCCTGAGCCGGGCTGAAATTCCATTGTACTCCTGAACGGATCACACCCGGACCCGACCAGACGCCCTGGACCGGGCTTCCGCCAAGCATCACCATTCCCGAATTTTCGCAAACATAAAAATCCTGGCCTGCCGAAACCACAGGGTCAGGGGCTTTGGCCAGCCGAACGGAATCTGTACTGCTACAACCATTCGTGTCTGAGTAGGAATAATAAAACCAGTCTCCGAAAGTGGCATGAGCAAGTTCAAGCATGTTGTTGCTAACTCCGGGGCCGACCCAATTGCCCCCTGCGGGTGAGGCAAAAGGCGCAAGATCAATTGTATCGGAGACACTGCAAGTCTCCAGCGGGCTGAGCGTTAGTGCAGGAGGTGCCAGCGTATAAACCATAAGTTGATCACTGCCTTTGCAACCCACCGAATCGGTTACTTCCAGAGTAATGCTTTTTAAGGTTGTTATTTTTCCCTGATATATTTCCGAAGTCAGAGAATCGGGCAGCCACAGATACTCATACCCCCCATTTCCTGTGAGTACAGTAGGCACGAGGAATGCCCAGCCATTCCAGCATACAGCCGTATCAGGCCCCACTGAGACCGTAACTTTCTGATAGTGAGGAATAAATACGCTATCGGAGAAAATGGCGGAACATGAATGATGCTCCGCTTCCAGATAAAATGGCTCCCATCCTCCCGAATCAAATTTATGTGTATGATTTTCCCCCTCTAAAGTAAAGGTATCAACTCCCCAAGTGTAATCCATATTGGGCAAAACGGGGGCATCGAGCTCTACCTGGCCACATCCGAGTGCCCGGGCCGAATAGGTTACGGCCGGCATGGAATCCAGATTAATATGCAAGTCGCCAAAGAACAAATTATTGACGGGGCATGCATTATCTTTTGCAATGATTCTGATATTGTATCTTCCGGGTGCGGTGTTTTTGGGAATCCACTCCAAATGTCCATAGACAGAATCGCCTGAACCGGTGTAGGTGATAGATGCTCCCGGCATCAGACCCGAATGCAACACGCGTACGGTATCGGCTGAATCTCTGTCGGTTATAAGAAAATCAAAGTTCAGTGTATCTCCTTCGCATACTCGGGCAGATGATGTTCCGGAAAATCTCGGAGTCTCGTTACCACCAGGAGAATTTATTACAATTTGTTGCCACTCGCGCCTGGTACTCCCAATTTTTATCCCATTCCGGTATTCAGTTACTTCCGTGGCAAACCAGGTGGATTGCTGTTGCATAGGTCTGAACATGAGATCTCCTGATTCGGGCCATAGATATAAGCCCCGGCAAAGTTGTAGAGAGGGCGGGCCAGGAAACGGTATCCCTGTATTTAAGGGCCAATCATAACTGTAGAGACTGTTATAGACAAGGGGGGAAACAGAATCCTGTAAGGACGGCACAAGAGAATATACCAGTGAATCACCATCGGCATCAGTACCCTGGAAATTATAAATATAACATTGGCCGGATACTATTAAAAACTCCGGATCATTTTCTAATACCGGGGAACTATTAATAAATGTATCGCAGGAATTTATATCACAAAAAGTATAAAGAGGACCGCTAGTATACGAGTCACCACTTCTGCAACATTCACTAAAACTTACCCTGAAGCTGCAACCGCTCCGGGAAGAAAGATCAATGGTATCTTTATAAATATGCTTTTCAATGCCATAAGCAAAAGTTGAAGTATCTAATTGACAGCGGTTTTGAACGCTGGTACATTGCCCGGTTACATCCGCTGAAAATATTTTGTAAAGGGAAACAGTGTCAGTAAAAGCATGCGCGACATCCGTACCCTGCAGCTTCACTTCTATGGTATCACCGAGCGCAGTACCATTACAATCCGTAAAAATGATGGCCGTGATTTCAAAAGAATCATTCCCCAGCGATTTCCATCTAAGTTCTGAGCTTAGTATCGTTGCAGCACTGGCTTGCATCGAGGCCGCTATAAACAAGAATAACAGGAACAGTTTGTAGATAGGATTCATGGACTATTTCGTTAAAGGATCAAGGTGTCAACACCCATCTCAAACAGCGGGCTGTAGCACATTAGTTTCATACTTCGAAAGTAAGGTGAAGAAACTTATCCGGCATTAGAATTTTGCGGCTCAGTGACAGCCAGAAACTACACCCTGTATATATCGGCCCGGTTCAATGGCCATTATTTTATTTAATTTTATCAGGTTTTAATTTAAATATTTTAAGCTTTATGTCTTATTAATAAAATATAAAAAACAATGTATTATTTAAGCACGAACTTAGATGTGTTTTGGTTAATCAGGCGCGGCTATCAAACCTACAAGGTTTTTGGAAACCTTGTAGGTTCTGGCGTAGTATCATACCGTTTGTAACTAAAGTGGCAATTTACTTAATTGAATTTTTGCTTTGTTTATCCCAGTGGCGCCCTCATGGAAAGAGAAGGATTAGATGCAAATTCACCAATCCATAACGAGAAGCAAATGCAGGCATACTCTGCCAGAGACGGCATAATGACATCAGTCGCCACCCACCATCTCCCGTCCCTGGGCAAGAGCCCGATCCACACCTTCGGGATCTTTGCCTCCGGCTGTAGCAAAAACCGGTTGCCCTCCCCCACCGCCTTTTATTTCCCTAGCGATTTCGCGGATGATATTTCCGGCATCGAGGCTCTTTTCTTTTACAAGTTCATCAGGAATTGCCAGCCAGAGATTGGCCTTGCCTTCAGTCCCCGCTCCCAGGAGGATTACGGTGTCTTTCAGTTTGTTTTTTAATTCAAAAACCAGATCCTTGACGGCATCTACGTCCGCTCCTTCCAGCTTCTCGCAGATAATCCGGTAGTTGCCGTGCAGCGGTTTCACTTGCTTTTCCAGCATTTCGCGCAGCGTACCTGCTTTTTCTTTTTGCAAAACTGCCAGTTGTTCCTGTAGCGTTTTGTTTTCATTCTGAAGATTCTCCAATGCAGGAATCAGCTTTTGCGGGTTCTTCATGGCAATATATGCGCTGGCCAGTTCATCCTCTTTATTATACATCCATGCCTCGGCATAGCGACTTGCCACCGCTTCAATTCTGCGCACTCCGGCTGCCACAGCACTCTCACTGCGAATGCGAAACAGGCCAATACGGCCGGTATAGCCAACATGAATTCCTCCGCACAATTCCACCGAATCACCAAACGTGATGACGCGCACGGTTTCGCCATATTTTTCGCCAAAGAGCGCCATTGCCCCGCGCTGTTTCGCTTCTTCAACGGGAACCGCCCGTTCTTCCTGCAACGGAAGGTTAGCCCTTACCTTTTCATTAACGAACTGCTCTACCTGCCGCAGTTCCTCATTTGTTACTTTATTAAAGTGTGAAAAATCGAAGCGGAGATAGTTATGCGTAACCAGTGAACCCCTTTGCTGCACATGCGTACCCAGGATGCTGCGAAGCGCCTGGTGGAGCAAGTGTGTGGCGCTGTGGTGGCCGGCAGTATCCAGCCGTTTGGGTTCATCCACGATGGCCGTGAATTTCTGCTCCGGATTTTCGGGCAGTTGATCCACTTCATGCACGATCAGTTCGTTCTCGCGATAAGTGTTGCGAATCGGCAAGCTGTACCCGTTGCTGCTGATAACGCCCGTATCGCCTACCTGACCACCGCCTTCAGGATAGAATGGCGTTTGGTCTAAAACGAGTTGGTAAAATTCCTTGTTTTTCTGCCTTAGCTTGCGGTAGCGCAATATGCTCACCGGGGCCGCCAATACATCATATCCCACAAACTCATTGGATCGCTGATCATTCAGCACCACCCAATCGGTTTCTTCTTTAGCTGAAGCTGTCCGGGAGCGGGATTTTTGTTCTTCCAGTTTCGCTTCGAAACCTTTTTCATCTACATCTTTTCCGGCTTCTATTGCCATTAACCGGGTAAGGTCAATGGGAAAACCGAATGTGTCATAAAGCTCGAATGCAAAAACACCTTCGATCATTTTTTCATGGCGCTTCTCTACATATTGATTGAATAGTTTAGTACCAACCGCCAGTGTCTTTAAAAAACTCTGCTCCTCCTCCTTTATCACCTTCTCAATAAAATCCTTCTGTTTTGCCAACTCCGGGAAGACATCGGAAAACTGCGATGCCAACACCTCGCATAGTTCAAAGAGAAATGGCTCTTCCGCACCGAGATAGCGGTAGCCATAGCGCACAGCCCTGCGCAATATCCTGCGGATGACATAGCCTGCACCGGTATTTGACGGCAACTGCCCGTCAGCAATGGTGAATGAAATCGCACGGATATGATCGGCCACCACGCGCATAGCTACATCCACCATTTTGTCTGCGCCATACTTTTTCCCAAAGCGCTGTTCCAGATGGCGGATCAGCGGAGTAAATACATCACTGTCATAGCTGGAGGTTTTGCCTTGCATCACCATGCAGAGCCGCTCAAAGCCCATTCCGGTATCTACATGCTTTTCCGGCAGATTTTCCAGCTTCCCGTCTGTGCGTCTGTTGAACTGGATAAAGACCAGATTCCATATCTCGATGACCTGCGGATGGCCCTGGTTTACCAATTCGCGGCCTGGGACTTTACGCTTCTCCTCCTCCGTTCGCACGTCAATATGAATTTCAGAACTGGGACCGCAGGGGCCTGCATCGCCCATTTCCCAAAAGTTGTCGCGCTTGTTACCCATTAGGATCTGCTGTTCAGGCAGCAGCTTTTTCCAGTGATCCAGCGCTTCAGAATCGGGAGCAAGACCTTCTGATTCATCGCCTTCAAAAACGGTGGCGTACAGATCCTTTTCCGGCAGTTTATACTCTTTCGTCAGCAGTTCGAAAGCCCAATTGATCGCTTCTTTCTTAAAGTAGTCGCCAAAGCTCCAGTTGCCCAGCATCTCGAACATGGTGTGATGATAGGTGTCGAAACCCACTTCCTCAAGGTCATTGTGCTTGCCGGAAACACGCAGGCATTTCTGGGTATCCGCCACCCGCCTCGCTTCGGAATCCCGGTTTCCCAGGAAGATGTCCTTGAACTGGTTCATTCCCGCATTGGTAAACATCAGCGTAGGGTCGTTCTTCTGCACAATGGGCGCTGAGGAAACTACCTTATGGTTTTTGCCTTCGAAAAAATCGAGAAACTTCTGGCGGATTTCGGCTGACTTCATATTTTGTTGTTGGATTATACGCGGCAAAGTTCAGGAAAATTGAGGCTCCGGGCATTTGTGAAGTTTCGGACTGCGGAGGAAAGTTTTCATCTTTTACTTATGAATTAAGAATTAATACACAAATAACCCACATCCGTTAGTTTCGCATCTTAAATTACAGGCATGTACAAACTACCTTACCTTTTTCTGTTTTGGGCGCTGTTGCCGGTTTCGCTAATGGCGCAATCCGATCTCCTGAAATCCGGCCCTATGGTGGGCTATTCCGAAATGAGGGAGGTGGCCGTATGGGTGCAAACTGCCGGACCGGCCGATGTATTTCTTCGCTACTGGCAGGCAGAGGATAGCATGGCCAGCCTCCGCACCAGGCGCCTCAGCACAGCGTATGAAGAAGCGTTTACCGCTGTTTTCCAAATTCCGTTTCTGGAACCGGGCAAAACTTATCACTATGCCCTATTCATTAACCGGAAAAAAATCAGCCTGCCGTATGAAACGTCCTTTCAGACGCAGAGCCTGTGGCAATGGCGAAGAGACCAGGATCCTCCGCAGTACACGGTGGCGCTGGGAAGCTGCACCTATATCAATGATTCGGCTTATGACCGACCCGGAAGGACTTATGGAAACGACTATCAGGTTTTTACATCCATCCATAAAAAGGACCCCGACATGATGCTGTGGCTGGGAGACAATGTCTATTTGCGGGAGGCCGACTGGTATTCACGAAGCGGCATCCTGGACCGATATACCCATACCCGTTCCACGCCTGAAATGCAGCCGCTCCTAGCTTCTACCCATCACTACGCAATCTGGGACGACCACGACTATGGACCCAATGATGCCAACCGCAGCTTTATAGGCAAGGAGCAGACATTGGAGGCGTTCCGGCTTTTCTGGCCCAACCGCATTAGCGGTTTGCCAGGCGCAGAGGGCGGCATTACAAGCCAGTTCCAGTTTGGCGATATTGATTATTTCCTGTTGGACAACCGCTACTTCCGCAGCCCGAACAGGCGCACTACGGGCCAGCGCACCATCCTTGGAAACGCTCAGATTGAATGGCTGATTGACGCCCTGAAAACCAGCCGCGCTCCTTTTAAGATGGTAGTGATGGGCGGACAGTTCCTCAACACGGCAGCGGTGCATGAAACATACTCAACTTTCCCCGAGGAACGCCAAAAGCTGCTGGAGCTCATCGTGGAAGAAAAAATACCGAATGTGGTGTTCCTCACAGGCGATCGCCACCACACGGAACTCAGCAAGCTGGACACGGCAGGCATTACTATTTATGATTTTACGGTATCGCCTCTTACATCGGGCCCAAATACCAACGTTACGGAAGTGAACCGCCACAGGGAAGAAGGTACGCTGGTACAGGAACGTAACTTCGGGATGTTAACTTTCTCGGGAGCTTTCCGTGAGCGTCAATTGAAAATGCAGATATTTAATTCGGAAGGAACGCTGCTGTGGGAAAGAACAATTGCACAGTAAGTGACATATTTTAAGATCCATTCCCCGTTTTAAAGAACGCATTTGCCCTCCTCGTTAAAAATATTAAAATAATAATCTTATCAAATATTGTCTATTTAGAATCTTTCTAAATAGTTTTGAACCATCTTGGAAGGTCTCACAATTATACACGCAGATTCCCGCCCCCTCGCACGCCAGGGGTTGAAGGCAGTTTTAAGCAAAGGTGGCGGCATTAGCTTCATCAGGCAGATCCCTGACATCTCGCAACTGATGAAGGAAATAGGCGCTGCTATGCCGGCCCTGCTCATTATGGATTATCAGCAGCCACCGCATTTTACGATGGACGATCTGCTACGGATCCGGTCAAAGTTTCCCAATCTCAAAATGCTGGTGATTTCAGCGGACGATAATCAGGACTCCATTATGAGAGTACTTGAGGCTGGTGTGAGCGGATACCTCACATTTACCTGCGATGAAGAAGAGATCATTAATGCCGTATTTTCCATTGCTAAAGGACAAAAGTTTTATTGTAATAAAATCATCAACATCCTGATGGAGCGCAGCTTTTCTCCACAGGAAGAGGATAACTGCGCACCCACAAGCCTTACCGAGCGGGAAATAGAAGTGACCCGCCTCATTGCAAAGGGTTTTACCAATAAAGACATTGCCCGGCATCTTTTCCTGAGCATTCATACCGTAAGCACCCACCGCAAGAATATCCTCAAAAAGCTGCAAATCCGCTCTGCCTCTGCGCTGGTAATGTATGCCGTGAATGCCGGCATCGTAAAACCCGAGGATATCGAAGCTCCTGAACAACACTAAGCTACCCTCTTTAAGGTATCCTGCTACCTCCTTTACGTGATCTTGAAAAATGCCCTGCGAGAGCGATTGTGAGGAGCGCTTTCCCATTCTACATTTGCGCTTGTTTAGAATTATTCTAAATAAAATCAAAAAACGCAAAAACACAGAATGAAACGCTCCACTTGCCTGATCCTTTTCTTTCCATTTCTAATCTCTCCTGTACTCGCACAACCGATCTCAGATTCTATCGCAATGGGAGCAGGTTATGGACAGGATTCCTATTACAGCCTGAGCCAGGGCGAAATTGCCATGGAAGACAATACCAACTGGGACCTGGCTTTTGATGTAACCAATCAGGGATCATCAATCCGCGTAAACAGCGCGACCAGGACCGAGCTATACCTGTACTCAAATGGAGATACTGCCGACTGGAACAGCCCTGATACCAGCGGAATGGCAGCGTGGCCGCAACTTTATGACAGCGATACTTCATGGAGCCTGGGCGCATTTGAAGCCACACTGAATGGCACAGATCCCTTTGACATTGGCTGGGGCATTTATAATCCAATAAGCCACGTGGTAAAAGGTGATTCCATATATCTGGTTAAAGTGGCTTCAGGCTGGAAGAAATTATGGATACAAACGCTCCTTAACGGCAGCTACAATTTCCGCTACGCAAATATTGACGGAAGCGATGACCGCACCGCTTCATTAAAGAAAGCAGACTTTGCTGACAAAAACTTCGGGTACTACTCCCTGGCTGATCATCAGCAGGTTGACCGCGAACCGGAAAAGCAATCTTATGACCTGATCTTTACCCGGTACATGACGCAGGTGGCGCCAGGTCTTTATTACAGCGTTACCGGTGTATTGCAGAACATGGGCGTAACAGCAGCAAAGGTGCATCCCGTAAACGATCCTGAATATTATACAGACCACAGCGCCCATACACTCAGTACCAGCATCAACACCATCGGCTACGACTGGAAACGTTTTGACAACACAACATTTGAATATATAATAGAAGATTCCTTGTTGTACTTCGTGAAGGATACGGAAGGCAGCATCTGGAAAATGATCTTTTCCGGATTTGGCGGAAGTGCAAATGGCAAGATGTATTTTCAGAAAGAACTTGTGCTCCGGACCGGTCTAAAGGAAAATTTCAAAGCTGAAGAACTGCAAATTTTTCCGAATCCGTCAACTGCGGGTCAGGTAAACATTATTCATCCTTTTGAAGGAGAAAATGCGGAACTGCAGATATATGATCTTGCCGGCAAAATGCAGTCATCCACGCGGATTGCGGGTGCTGACTGGGCGGCTTTGCAAATAAGCACACACGGGCTGAGGCCTGGAATATATCTGGTTTCGCTCCGGAGCCGTGGCCACGTCTTTACTCAGAAACTATTCATTAAATAGTAGCAACCCAAAAATAGTAGCAACCCAATAATGGAAATGTCCGGTCAGTAAATCTGATGGACATTTCCATTTTAAAAATCAATTCAAAAAAGCCAGAAAATGAAAAAACTTATCATTCTGATTATGCTCGTGGGAATAGTTGCCGGGGCATGCAAGCAACAACAACCTGAAGAAACTTCAGCTAAGGGAAAAAAAGTGGGGATAGTGCTGGTGAATCATGGATCGCATTCTGAGATGTGGCGCGATATGCTGGTGGACGTTGAGGAAACCGTAAAAGCAGAAATGCTGAAAAATCCAAGAATCGCGGATGTACGTACAGCTTTTATGGAATACAATGAGCCGTCAATAGCCACCCGCCTTAAAGAATATGATGAAGAGAACTATGACGAAATCGTGGTTGTGCCTATTTTCCTGACGGTCAGTTCGCACTATTCTCATGACATCCCTGTGATTTGCGGAATAATGAATGACCAGAAAATCCGTGAAGAACTGGCAAAAGAGAAGATCGAAGTATATAAACCCAAAGCCCGCGTTACGGTAACTCCTGCACTGGACTATACCACGCTGCTCAAAAAGAATGTGGAGCGCAGGGTACGTGCCTTGAGCAAAAACGCCCAAAACGAGGGAATTCTGCTGGTGGCTTATGGAGACGAGCAATACAACCAGCAATGGGAAAAAATGGTGGAGGATATTGGCAAATACCTGAAAGTAAAAACCGGCCATGAGAGCATTGCCTACGCCTGGTGCGGACACCTGGTGAACTATTCTACCTCCCCGACAAAAGACGGTATAACCAAACTGTTTCAACTGGAAGACGAGGTGCTGGTAGTGCCGGTGCTCGTGGCCAACGATCCCTATTTCCAGAACGACATTATTCAGAAGGCCGTAGATGAAGTAGAGAACTCCGGCAGGGTGCACTACGTGCAGGATGCCATTCTGCCCGATGACAACCTGAATAAATGGGTAGTGCAGATTTCCAATGAAACCGTAGAATCGCTTTAATAAAGGTGCCCGTTAATTTCATAAGGCAGGAAAAACTGAAGCTCCTGGCCACACTTGCCGTTGCTGGCTTTTTCATGTTTTTCTGGATAAACGGGCCTTTGCTGCAAGACCTTCAAGTAATTAACCTGGAACAGGAGGAGACTGAATTTTCCAAACCCGGACTGGTGGGTGAGAGAGCCGAGCGCCAGAATTTCGGAACCATTGAGGATGAAGAAACCAAAGGCTTTGGCCACGGCCTCATCCTGGATAAGCCGGTGAACAGCGAAAATGCCGGGATAATCGTTTCTCCTGAGAATGATGCGAATGCCACGGGCGAATTCGTGGAGCAATTGCTCGAACATGCAAAAACCATTTTAGGCAACGAAAATCCTTTGCAGCTCAAGTCCAGCGATAATTTTTATTACGTGAGTGCAGAAGGAAATGACAAGTTGCTGTACCTGGAAAGCAAAGGAATTATCAATGATATTCATGGATATGCCGGGTTGATAAATGTGGGCGTAGTGCTTAGCAAAGACGGGACATTGCGCACGGTCCATCACGTCTCATCCAAAGAAACGGAAAGCTACCTGCAGCGCATGAGCAACCGGGGCTATTACGAGCAATACCAGGGTTTACCTTTGGAAAAGGAGCATCTGGTGGATGGCGTTTCGGGCGCCACCATCACCTCAGAAGCCATCGCCAAAACCGCCACAGCGCTGATCCATGAAGCAGCACCAGAGCCGCTTTTCTCTTTTGCCGCTCTGGAGGATGCAGAGGGCTTTGCAGTAGAGGCCGGGCTAAGCTTATGGTGGGTCGCCCACATTCTGGTTATTCTCTCCATTTTCATTTATGGTTATCAAAAAAAATGGCGGAAGAGCAAGCGCGGGATCATCATCCTGAGTATTATTTCGGTCGCTTATATTGGGTTCTTTCTCAACAATTCATTCACCTACATCTCCTTTTTACATCCTTTTATCGGAACTACGGTTTCATCGCTCACCGGCCTGTATGCGCTGTTTGTACTGCTGGGCGCTATTTGGGGTAAAAACACATACTGCAAATACGTTTGCCCTTTTGGAAACGTGCAGCGGCTGCTCCTGCAGATGGCTCCAAAAAAGGCAAGCACCAAATTCTTTATTCCGAATAAATGGGTAAAAAGAATTCGCGGAGCTCTTGCAATCGTACTGATAGTGGGAGTTTTGCTGGGGTTGCGAAGTTGGAGCAACTATGAGCTTTTTCCTGATCTGTTTGGGCCTGACTTCCTCGCTATGTGGTTTTTTGTGGCTATTGGCGTTGTGTTGCTCAGCGTCCGGTATCCAATGCTTTGGTGCCGCCTCCTCTGCCCTACCGGCTCGGTGCTGGACTTTGTTTCAGACAGTGTAAATTATAAACCAAAGAAAAAATGAGGTTCAGCCTTTTTTTGCTGCTGATGTTCACCGCAATCCGTGGTCATAGCCAGACAGTGATCACGGTGATGGATGATTTGGGAGAGCCGCTGCCTTTTGCTCACGTGGTCTACTCAGGAGTCGCAGGCGCTGCATCCGGCATGGCGATCACGGGTGACTCAGGTACGGCAATAATTCCTGAAACCTTTACCCGGCAGCACCCGGTATTTAGTATTGAAATAACATATATCGGATTCTATAAAATAACGGATACGCTGCCGGCCGGAGCAAAGAAAAGCTACCGGATGCAGCCTTCAGCGGTGGCATTGAACGGCATGATCGTGACAGCGCAATATGCCCCGAACAGCCCCGAAAAGGCGGTTCACAAGGTGAAGATCATTGACCGGAAAAAGATAGATGCACAGGGAGCCATAACGCTGCGGGATGTGCTGCAAAACGAGCTGAACGTCCGGATCTCGCAGGATAATGTGCTGGGCAGCAGCCTCAGCATCCAGGGTATTTCCGGACAGAATGTGAAGATATTGATGGATGGCGTTCCCATCACCGGACGGTTGAATGGCAATATTGACCTCAGCCAAATCAATCTGAATAATGTGGAACGCATTGAGATTGTGGAGGGGCCGCTCTCCGTAAACTATGGAACGGATGCCCTGGCCGGAACCATCAATATCATTACTAAAAAAGGCAGCCGTAGCGGGCTCTCTGCCGGAGCCAACACCTACTACGAAACAGCCGGGCAATACAATGCCGATGCAAGGATAGGCTGGAGCAAAACAAATTACGGTTTCGATTTTTCAGGCGGGCGCAATTATTTTGATGGCTGGTCGCCCAATGATCCACAATTGCAGTTTCCTGAAAAACGCCTTGCAGACAGCAGCAGAGTCAGGGAATGGAATCCAAAGGAGCAGCATTTTGTCCAAGGCCGGTTTCGCTACAAGTTAAAGAAGTTCTCCTTCTCCCCCTTTGGCGACATATTCACCGAAACCATCACTAATCGCGGTGCGCCCCGCAAACCCTACCGCGAAACAGCTTTTGACGACTACTACAACACCAGGCGCGCAAATGGAGGCTTGCAACTCTCCGGGAAAATTGGCAGGCATAAAAACATCAATGTGCTGGCATCTCACAATAATTTCAGAAGGATAAAGAACACCTATTTTAAGGACCTTACCAACCTGGAGCAGGAACTTTCTCCCAACCCGGATGATCAGGATACCTCACAATTCATCAACTGGATGTCCAGAGGGAGTTTCACTACTTCCGCAGACAGCGTAAAAGTGAATTTTGAGGCTGGGTATGACCTGAACCTGGAAACAGCCCGGGGAAAACGCACCGGCAGGGAGAAGCAGGAAATGCTGGATGCAGCACTGTTTGCAAGTGCAGAATACCGGCCCATCGAACCGCTCACTTTCCGGCCCGGCTTGCGCTATGCCTATAATTCAACTTACAATGCACCGCTGGTTCCTTCTATTAATGTGCGGTACAAATGGCGCAAATCCACCTTCCGTGCTTCGTACGCACGTGGATTCAGAGCACCTTCTCTCAAAGAATTATATTTTGAATTTGTAGATGTAAATCATAATATTCTTGGCAATGCCGCATTGAATGCTGAAGAATCGGATAACCTGCAATTGAATATTGTATGGCAGCAGGTGAAGGGACAGCGAATCCTTAAACTTGAAAGCGGAGGCTTCTGGAATGACATCCGAAACCTGATCACGCTGGCGCAAAACGGAAGCGGGACAGAATTCACATATATTAATATAGGCCGCTTCCGAACATTTGGAGCGCAGGCCGGTGCAGAATTAATGACGCGGCACCTGAAGCTGAGCGCTGGCGCCTCCTACACAGGGCGTTCCAACGGCATTTCCGCTACAGAAAACGTCCCGGATTTCAGTTATTCGGGAGAAATTCGGGGCAGCATGTTATATCACTTCGCGAAAATACGCACCAATGTGGCTGCCTTTTATAAATACACTGGCGCTTTGCCCGGTTTCGCAATGGATGATGAGGGTGATATTCTCCAAACGCGCATAGGCAGCTACCATCTTATGGATCTGACTGCCTCACGGACTTTCTGGAACAAGCGGCTGACGTGGACTCTGGGAGCCAAAAATCTGCTGGATGTGCAGGATATTGCTACCACCGGCACTTCCGCAGGTGTACACTCTACAGCCAGTGGTAACGTACCCGTTTCCTGGGGCCGTTCATTTTTTACCGCAGTTAAATTTGATCTTAATTTTTTCTCTACATCTCATGAAAAATAATTCTCATTGGATCATCACAATCGGTTGGTTGACTCTTTTCAGCGGTTGCGACAAAGGTGAATTGCCTGTTCCTGCCCATGAACCTGGCGATGTAATTACCGCCTCTGTAAATATGGGAAGCGATTACAGGTATCAGGTATTTTACGATCTGGAAACCAACTCGGTGGTAAGCCGGAATTTAAGGACTGACTGGGACCTGGGTTTTGAGGCTTCAGAAACGGGTTGGCACATTGTGCTGAATTCTGCACGCGCAGGGGCAGCGGCCAGGGCAGCAACTACGGATTTCGCAGCCGTTACCAGCCATCAGAATGCAGCATGGGCCTGGGACGATCAGAAAGGAAACCTTGACAGCACAGCCATTGGCGACTGGCGAAATTCTTCCACCGTATATATTATAGACCGGGGATATGACGAAGCTGCAAACCACACCGGCTATCGAAAAATAACTTTTGAAGAAGTAACCGAAACACACTACACTTTCCGCTACGCAAACCTGGAGGGCAGCGGAGAGAAAACCTTATCTATAGAAAAGGATCCGGAGGTGAATTTCATAAGCTTTTCATTTGATAAAGATGAGGTCGTACCCATAGAACCCGGCAAGCAAGAATGGGATTTGTTGTTTACCCAATATATTCATGTATTCCCCGGAAATGTGGCCTACCTGGTTTCAGGAAGCCTCATAAACCGGAATAAAGTGCAGGTTGCGGCAGAAAGTACAATGGATTTTAATGAGATCAGCTATGACGATATTGCCGGGTACACGTTTCAGGATTCAATAAACAGCATAGGCTACGACTGGAAATATTATGACTTCGATCTGGCTACATACATTATCCGGCCTGAGCTGAACTACGTTATTCACACCACAGCAGGCCGGTATGTGAAATTACACTTCATTGATTTTTATTCATCCACCGGAGAAAAGGGAGTTCCGGTATTTGAAATGCAACATTTGTAATAACGGCTCATTTGCCAGGGGCACTAGTATTTAGCACCTGTTCATCCTTTAGGTAAAAGGTTTGAGTTAATTGTGTTTTTGCCGTCACTAATAATTTGGAATAAATGAAAATAAGTTGTTCTTGGTTTTGGTTTATCCGTATTTTCAGAATAAACGTTATTAACCAAACTCATCTTTATTATTTCCCGATATTCAAATAAGGCTTTAACATGATGAGCGCCATATTAGCGCTTAATATAATATTCTGCATCCGGTCTTTATTAAAATGAAATTCCCTGATCTCGACATGGTCTTTTGTTCCGGCACCGATAAAAACGGTTCCCACCGGCTTTCCCTCACTGCCGCCCGCAGGACCTGCAATCCCGCTGGTGGCCAGGGCTATGTCGCTGTCAAATATCCTTAGCGCACCCAGCACCATTTCTCTCACGGTGGGTTCGCTAACGGCTCCGTATTTTTCAAGCGTTTCGGCTTTTACGCCCAGCACGTTCTGCTTCACCTCATTGTGATAAGCCACGCAACTTCCTTTAAAATAGGCGGAGCACCCCGGAATGCTCGTGAGCTGATGGGCCAGGTAGCCACCGGTACAGCTTTCAGCGGCTGATACTGTTTTTTGCGAGGTAATTAATCCGCGGCTCACCATTCGCGCAAAATTGTCCTCGTTTTCTCCGAAATAATATTGAGACGCAACCGATTTCATTTTACCGGCCACTTCGGATAAAGCGCTGGATATTCTTTCCTTATCATCACCAGAGGCTGTAATCCTGATCTTAACGTAGCCGAGGCCAGGCAGGTAGGCTACTGTAACATCCCTGGGCAGGGTGGCCTGAATTTCTGCCAGCATCGGGGCAAGATCTGATTCGCCAATGCCGGTAAAAAACAACTTATGATAGCGGATATAATGATCCGGTAATTTACTTCGCAGCAACGGCATAATGTGGTGCTCCACAAGGAATTCAGTTTCGCTGGGAACACCCGGCAGCGCCACCACGATTTTACCTGCTTCCTCGAACCACAAAGCAGGCGCGGTTCCCACCGGATTTATAATCGGTCTTGCCTTTTGAGGAATAAATGCCTGCTGCCGGCTGAGCGGATTTACCGGCTTATTTCTCTTTTCAAAACGCGCCTTAATGCTGCTGTATACCGCTTCATTAAATATCATTTCGCAATTGAAGAAACCGGCCAGTGCGGTGGCGGTAATGTCATCATGCGTAGGGCCGAGGCCGCCAGTAGTGAGTACCAGATCTGCGCGGCTCAGTACCTCGCCCAGGGCTTCGCTGATGGCTTGAGGATGATCTGCCGTTGTGGTAATGCGGTTGACGAACAGCCCCATTTGCGAGAGTTGCCGGGCTATAAATCGCGAATTGGTGTCCTGGGTTTCACCGTTCAGTATTTCATCTCCTATGATGAGGATTTCGGTTTTCATGCGAGATTTATATTAAAAAAAGCGATGATCCTTTGAAAAAGAGACCGTGGCAAAATTATCAAAAATCGCGTTGTGTCCTTCTTTTGTCAAGCTTCAGGTCGCTGAGGATCGTGCTTTTTACCCGCAGTACAAAATAGTAATTTCGGTAAGGGCCAATTGGCGACCAATTGAAGAGCATTTCCCAGCAATGCAGATCCCTGATAATTTTAAATTCAGCATACGCCACCTGCTTATTTTCAAAATCATAATCACCCCTTACATTTATTTTCCATTTGTCTGTAATATTTACATCTCCTGTAATATTTAAAGTTTGCGTTGTATTTTTTTCTATTAAAGTTTTTGAATATCTGAACTGATATCCAAATGTTAAATTCCACGGAACGCTGAAGTCTGCATAATAGTCGTAATAATCATAATAATAAAGCGATACATCAGTATCAGGCAAACCCCGCCTGTCCTCCCGGTCGTTGTTCCTGGGATTGAGGCTGGCATTAAATGAAATATCAAAATTCGTAAGCCGTCCCAGCTTACCGGTTTTATCCCATTCATAAGCCTTTGAAATTCCGGAACTGTCATCCCGTATAGCGTAAGGATGTATAGTGGCATTGGACTGGACAGTATAGTTCTCCAAAAAATTTGTATTGGCACTTAACCTGAAAGGCGCCAATTGATGGGAATCAGCCAGGAAATTGTATGAAGAGTTAATATCCAGTGATCTGAGAAGGACAATTTTCTTGATCGTTTCGCCTGTATCCGTTTGAGATTTTACTTTCATCTCAAAGTTATTATTTAATTTAAATATTAATGAGCCCTGTTCGCCCTGTGCAGGGTAAGAATGAACATTAGATTGATAAAGTGAATAAGTAACACTTTCCCCGGCCTCATTTATATAGTTTGCATAATATCCATAATTTGACCGAGCAAAGTCTGGTTTATAACTTAACGAGACTTCGGGAGTTGCTACATGCCGCATCTGGGTAATTCCAAGTTTATTAATTTCATAAAATCCATATACCAGGGTGGTCAAGGAAAGATTGACATTATAGGAATGCAGGTCATAAAATCCTTTTTCTGCAGAGGAAATAAGCGTATCCCGCGCAGGATCATAGTTGATGCGTTCCCGGTCAAAATAAAGAAACCCGTTGTAGGAGAATGAGGGATTCAGCCTAAAATATTTCATCACTTTAATACTGGTGGATAAAGGAACTGAATGCTGAAAACCCTGCCGGAAATCGCGAAAAACGGCAGGTGAAAAATCCCTGAAAATTGTGTCTTTGGTTTCAATTTCATTTAAATATGAAAGCCGGTAAGTAAATCCCAGCGACTCATACCACTTTGGGCCACCCACCGGAGTTTTCCTTTTAAATGGCGTGACCCGGTTCATTGTTAAAGTAACATCAGGCAGGGTAAACCGGACATCATTCACCGTGTCGGGAAATGTATGTTGTGAATGGTTTAAAGATGAGGTTAAATGAAAAGGGGTATTGGCAAAATCCTTTGAATATGAAATGCTGGAGTTGACCTCACTGCGGAGCAGTTCATTCGTATTAATGGAAAGCTCCTTGTCAAAATCGCTGCTGGTGGCAAAATTGACGTTGCCGGAAAAGTTTGAGTTGGGCCGCGCTTTAGGATCCTGAACATGCGTCCATTGAATGCGGTAAGATCTGTTCTGGCTGAAGGTGGGGGTTTCGCGCACGCCTTCAAATAATACGGCTTGCTCCAGATCCAGGTTTCCGCGGTACTTGTAGCGCTTCGCATATTTGGTGCTTAACGCCAGCCGGTAATCGCCCTGGGTATAGATATCCCCGGTGAGTGCGAAGTTGAGGTAATCATTCAGTGAAAAGAAAACCCCACCGTTGTTAAAGAAAAAGCCCCGGGTAGTTTCCCCATAAGCCGGAATGATGATCCCGCTGGTTTGCTTTTGCTGGTCGGGGAAAAACCCGAATGGAATGGCCAATGGAAGAGGAACGTCTGCCACCACAAGGTTGGCCGGCCCCGTTACGATCTGCTTTCCGGGCATTACCTTGGCTCTGCCGGTGGAGATATAGTAGTGCGGATGTTCAAGGTCGCAGGTAGTGTAGGCCGCATGGCGAACGTACAGCACGTCATTGCTGTCCTTCTTCGCCTCCTCTGCATGGAGGAAGCCTTCGCCTTCCTGCGTTATGATCTCATAGCTCTTTCCCTTTTTAGTATCAAAATTATAGGCCATCCGTTTGGCCTTGAATTCCCTTGCGCCTTCTATAAAGACCGGGTTGCCCGTTAGCACGCCCATGCTGTCTTCCACTCCTTCAGCATACACTGTTGCACTGTCCAGAGTCAGATAGATATGAGCCGCCTGCAGTTCAATCTTTTGATATTTCACTTTGGCGTTTCCATAAAAATGCACCCTGCGTTTCTTCAGGTCGTACCGGATGGAGTCGTCTGCCGAGTAAGGCACGGGTGAATCAAATGCTGAAGAACTAAGGTCCAGGGAATCCTGGAAGGTTGTGTCCCTTCCCAGGCTGTCAGCACCAAAGTCCAGCGTATCGGGCGGAATCGTGTCAGGAGGAAAGGACTGGTAAATTTGCACGGGAAACGTAGCGTTGGTAAAGAGCTGAGGGGTAAGTATACGCTCCCCTTCTTTCCCCTGTGCAGGAGCAACGATGAACAGGATCAGGTTAATAACAAAAAGTGTGGATAAGTTGGCCGGGCAGGAGTTCAAGCTATTTTGTTCTTATAATAATTTTGCTATGTTTTTTGAATATTTGGTAAGCGTATCATATTAGCCAAAAGAGCCGGTTGTGCCTAATATTAATGGCATTTCAAAAAATTCTGTAACTGTGGGTTAATTATTGTTTTTCCAGATGCAAAGAAAAAAGTAAACGTTGTCATGAGAAGAATATTCCCGGTGTTTTCATTGATCTGCGTCTTTTTCCTGCTGTCCTCTTTCGGGAGTTTGAATGATAGCAAATACTATGTCAGAACGGTGGTAATAGATGCCGGCCATGGTGGCCATGACCCCGGATGTCAATATGCCAAAGTGCAGGAAAAGCAGATCGCCCTGAATGTTGCGCTGAAGCTGGGCAAAATTATCCAGGAAAATATTGAGGATGTGAAGGTGGTCTACACCCGCGATAAGGATGAATTTATCGAACTGAATGAGCGCTCTGCACTGGCCAATCGCCACAATGCCGATGTATTTATTTCCATCCATGTAAACTCAGCCGCCAGCAAATCAGCCATCGGCACTGAAACTTATGCCATGGGATTGCACAAAAGTGATGGCAACCTTGACGTGGCAAAACGGGAAAACTCGGTGATCCTCATGGAGGAGGATTATTCAACAAAATATGACGGCTTTGATCCTAATTCTCCTGAAGCGCATATTATTTTTTCCCTGTACCAAAATGCGTATCTCAATCAAAGCCTGAACCTGGCCTCCAAAATTGAGCAGCAGTTCAGCGAGCGGGTAAACCGCCACAGCCGGGGCGTGAAGCAAGCAGGATTTATTGTGCTCTGGAAAGCGACCATGCCCTCGGTGCTGGTAGAGACCGGTTTCATTACGAATGACAACGACAGGAAGTTTCTTGAAACCGATCTTGGACAGGTTTACATGGCTTCTGCCATTTACCGCGCTTTTAAAGATTATAAAGCAGAAATGGAAGCCAGCGATAATTGATTGCCCGGCAATTCCCGGCAGGGCTGCTTACCCGGAAATGTCAAGTGGAATTTGCTTTATGCGACTGGCAACTTATGATTTCAATCCACATGAATCTTCGTTACTTATCATTTTTCGCTGCGTCAATGATCAACCAAACCGGGCAAACTACGTTAGCAGTAAAAAATATAGCAGAGATCATGTAGCCAGCATTCAGAAAAAGTCCGGTTCATTCCTTCTATATACACCGGAATACCTGCTTAAACTTTTCCTATTTTTGACCAAATTTTCCACACTATGAAACTTTCTGATGAATTCAAAATAGGTGTGTTGGCTGTCGTAGCTCTCACCATTCTTATTTTGGGTTTTAACTTTATTAAAGGAAATGACCTTTTTAAAAGTACCAAAAAGCTATACTCCTCTTATCAAAAAATTAACGGCCTTTCAGTTTCTGACCCGGTGTTTATGTACGGCTACCAAGTAGGAAAGGTGGAGAGCATTGAAGTGATCGAGTATGGCGTCAATCCGCGTATTCTGATTTCTTTCTCCATCCGGGACGAGGCGAATATTGCCCATAATTCGGTTGCCCGCATTTTCAGCACTGACCTGCTGGGAACCAAAGCCCTTGAGGTGGTGCCGGGCGAAAGCATGTCGTTCGTTGAGGATGGCGACACGATTGCCGGAGATATTGAAGTTAGCCTCACCGAATCTATCAATGAAGTGCTGAACCCGTTGCAGCAAAAAACCGTAAGCCTGATAGGCAGCCTTGACTCGCTCCTCGGAATTTTTCAGGAGGTACTGGATACCAACACTAAGGCCGATATTGAAGGCAGCTTCAGGAGCATAGCGCAAACGTTGAAGAATGTGGAAAACACCACCAGTACCTTTGACAGGATGGCTACTTCCGAATCGGTGAAGCTGAGCAGGATCCTGACTACGGTAGAGCAGATCTCTACAAAGCTGAACTCAAATCTGGATACCTTTACCATCATCAATAATAACCTTGCGCAGATCAGCGATTCCCTTGCTGCGACCGACTTTAAAGGAACCGTGGAGCGGGCTTATGCAGCATTAGAAGAAGTGGAAGATATTCTGATAAAAGTCAACAATGGCGAGGGCAGCCTGGGAATGCTCGTAAATGATCCCAAACTCTACCAAAACCTGGAAGCGGCAACCAGAGACCTGGATAATCTGGTGCTGGACATTAAAAAGAATCCGCATCGTTACCTTAATTTTTCAGTGCTTTCCTTTGGCGGTGGCGGTAATAATAAGGATAAGTAGGCATTTCCCTCAGGCTGTTATCAGCTTCAGAATTGTTTTGTTGATCTCAATATATTTGCAGATATTTGCACCCCTAAAATCAGCGATGTTATGTCCAGAGTTTGTGAATTGACAGGTAAGAAGGCAATGTTTGGGAATAAAGTTTCTCACTCCAATAGTAAGACCAGGCGCAGATTTTATCCCAATCTGCAGGATAAGAAGTTCTATATTCCGGAATTGAAGAAAACCGTAGCCCTGCGTATTTCCACAAAGGCAATGCGCACCATTGACAAAAAAGGGATCTACAACTTCATCATGGAACTTGAAAAGAAAGGCAAGAAAATACTTTAAGAAATGGCAAAAAAAGGAAACAGGGTGCAGGTAATCCTCGAGTGCACGGAACAAAAAACCACAAGCATTCCCGGTACCTCACGCTATATCACGACCAAGAACAGGAAAAATACTCCTGAGCGCCTGGAATTGAAAAAATACAATTCCATCATGCGTAAACACACCGTTCACAAAGAAATTAAATAAGCGGCACTATGGCTAAGACGATATCCAAAATGCAGAAGAAGGGTGCGAAAGACTGGGTCAAAGTGATCGTGTCTGAAATATCACCCAAATCAGGAAAATACACGTTTAAGGAGCGAATCATTCCAAAAGACATGGTAAAGGAATATGTTAAAAAATAACAACCATCTTCTGTCATAAAAAAGCTTCCCAGTGATTAGGGAGGCTTTTTTTATTTATGAACCCGTGTAAACACAACGTTTATGTTCGATTTCTTTAAAGGAAAAAAGAATAAGCCACGACCAGAAGAAGGCGAAAAGAAAACGCTGGATGAAGGGCTGGAGAAAACCCGGTCTACATTTTTCAATAAACTGGGAAAAGCTCTGGCAGGGAAAACTACCGTTGATGTAGAATTCCTGGATGAACTCGAAGAAATTCTGGTGCAGGCAGACGTAAGCGTAAATACCACCATCAAGATCATTGAACGCCTGGAAACGCGGGTGGCAAAAGACCGGTACCTCAATTCTGCAGAATTGAATAAGCTGCTGAAGGACGAAATATCAAAACTTCTGGCAGAAAACAATCAGCCGGTATACCGGGAGTTCTCCATTCCTGCAGACAAAAAGCCTTACGTGATCCTTGTGGTGGGTGTGAATGGCGTAGGCAAAACCACCACCATCGGTAAGCTGGCACATCAGCTACAGGCACAAGGTTACAAGGTTTTGCTGGGTGCGGCTGATACATTCCGGGCTGCAGCCGTAGATCAGATAAAGATATGGAGCGAACGTGTTGGCGTACCGCTCATCAGCCGCGGCATGGGGGCCGACCCGGCAGCAGTAGCTTATGATTCTGTGCAATCCGGATTAAGCCAGGGAGCGGATGTGGTGATCATTGATACCGCAGGCCGCCTGCACAACAAGGTGAACCTGATGAACGAACTCAGCAAGGTAAAAAACGTAATGAAAAAGCTCATGCCCGATGCGCCCCACGAAATTTTGCTGGTACTGGATGCATCTACCGGGCAAAACGCCATCGAACAGGCTAAACAGTTTATGGCCGCAACCCAGGTAAACGCGCTGGCCCTCACCAAACTGGATGGCACGGCAAAAGGTGGCGTGGTGATCGGAATTATTGATCAGTTTCAAATTCCTGTAAAGTATATTGGTATAGGCGAAAAGATGCAGGACCTCCGCGTATTCAACCGCGAAGATTTTATTGATTCCCTTTTTGCAGGGAAGGTGTGAGGGACTGTAAATTTTATTCTATGATCCGGGTCCCTTCTTTTGTGTGCAAAGATCCTGGCAGATTCTTCACCTCTTTCTTTATTTTGGGCTGCACAAATGCACCTGACAATGAGAGCAGTGCAGCAATGGCAAAGAAGAGCAACGAAATGGAAATAGCTTCCGCCTCACTCGTGCCGAAATAAACAGCACCGTAGTAAAAGACAATTTCTCTGATGCCAATGCCCCCAAAACTTATGGGCAGAATAGCCGCAATGGAAGCCACCAGAAAAAGCAAGAGGTAGGGAGGCCACGCTTCCCACGGAATGCGGAGCGCCAGGAGAATAAAAAAAACCGATACCAGCACCAGCCCCTGAACCACCAGCGAATAAACGCTGATCTTTAATAAGGACGACTTCACTTCCCTGAACAACCTTTTCATCACCAGCCGGTAAATGAGGAAGCCAGTCGGAATAGCCGCCAAAGCCAGGATACCCCAAACGGGATCAGGCGATACAAACGGGATAAGGATAGCAATCATCATTAACAGCAGCATAAGACCATTGAGCCGGTCGTGAAAGGCAACCTTTACCAATGGTTTCCAGCCTGCTCTGTATTGCCGCTTCAGCAGGATCACTTTGTAGCCATCGCCTCCTATACCGCCCGGCAGGAACAGGTTGTAAAACATACCCGTAAGGTAAATCCTGAAATTAAACAGGAAACCGATCCTGATCCCAATGGCATTTAGAAATATCATAAAGCGGATGGAGGAAAATACCTGGGATAGAAACAGCATCCAAAGTGCAGCAAATAAAGCCCACCACTGTGCTCCCTTGATCGTTTCCCAGAGTTGCTGCGTGTCCAGCTTATTCATGACCAGATAAAGCGCCAGCCCTGAAACAACGACCTTGACCGCTATTTTCAGGTATTTATTCCACCCCGGCTTTCTTTTCTTTTCCAACAAACGTGTTTCTGATTTTGTAGGTCTTTTTATTTTGGGATTCGTAGTAAGTACGCATTAGCAACTCTGTGATAATGCCGGTAGTGATGAGCTGAAATCCGCCCAGCGTGAGCAGCAGTCCCAGAATGAGCAGCGGCTTTCCCCAAATGTCCTGCCCGGCAATTTTAAGGGCTGCGAGGTAGAGGTTAATAAAAATTCCCACCACCAAAATTATAAATCCGGCTACGCCAAACAGGTGCATGGGCCGCACCAGGTATTTCTGAAAAAACACGATGAGGATCAGATCACTGATCACTTTGAATGTACGGCTAAGGCGATATTTTGACTGGCCATATTTACGCGAACGGTGATTCACGGGAACTTCCGTAATGCGCGCGCCCTGCATAAAGGCCAGCGCAGGAATGAAGCGATGCAGTTCTCCATACAGGCCGAGCCCGCGGGCAATGTCCACCCGGTAAACTTTCAAGGTGCATCCATAGTCGGTGATCTTGACGCCCGTAAGCCAACGAATGAGGCTGTTGGCCAGGCGGCTGGGGAGCTTACGGCTCAGCATTTTATCCTGCCGGTTTTTGCGGTATCCCGCCACCAGGTCCCATTCCCCGTCTTCCAGCTTTTTCAGCATTGCCGGAATATCGTGCGGATCGTTCTGAAGGTCGCCATCCATCGTCACGAGAAACTCCCCTTCAGCCGCATCAATACCTGCAGCCATCGCAGTACTCTGTCCATAGTTTTTGGTCAGTTCTACAAGCTTCACCCGGTGATTTGCCTCTCTCCGGATGTTGGGACGCGTTCGGTCGGTAGAGCCATCATCCACAATCACGATCTCATAATCAAACCCCTGAAGGGCCTGGTGTATCTCTTCCAGTAGCGGCTTTATGTTATCCTCTTCATTTAATACCGTAATTAATATTGAAAGCTTTTTCATGGATACATGCAGGGCTCCTCATATTTCACGAGGAAAAAAGTCGTGTTTTGGGGAATTGAGTGAAAAGAATGAATAAGTTGATGCGGACAATCGTCAATAAATCTTTGTGTTGAAATGTAAAAGGAAGTGGTATCGCGATTTGCACTTCCCGGCCCGTACCGGACGATCGTCTTATTCTCCCGCTGAATGTAGTATCTGATGTCCAGGTCAGGTCCGATAGGGCCTACAAATTTAACGTCCCTGCCTTCGGAAAGTCGAGCGATTACGATTCCTTCCTCTTTAAACCGGCTTTCAGTTGCGTTGGCTTGCCGCTCCGGCAGCACAAACCAGTTAAACCCAATGCGCCCGATGAGCAACACCATCACGGCAATAATCAGCCGCTGCCGGGGAATTTTTATAAACGCCCAAACCAGAAACGCTGCTCCAAGAAATAATGCGATGCTTTTGCCATAACGATACGGCACCTCCACCGGCAATTGAAAAAAGGGAACAAGTAAGGCCAAGGTGATTGCAGAAATCAAAACAAAGAGAAGGGAATGAAGCACCTTGGTTCGCTTCCGGTCTTCTTCCCGGTATTGCACATAGAACCAGCAGATAATGGTGAAAATAAGCGGGTAAAGCATAAAAATGTATCGAGGCAGCGTTTCGGGCGACAACCAATACACCCAGATATTGGCAAACAAAACGATGAAATTGAATTGCAGAAAATCATGCTTCATAACAAGGCGCCAAAAGCCACGCCTTGCAGCATAAATTACCAGCAGCGACCAGGGCAGGATGTGGTAAAGTGTATCGAAAGGAAAAACAAACAGGTGCAGGAACGATTCGTACCACTCCTTCTCGAGCACCGTGCGCTGGCTGGATTGTGTCCACAGCGTGGTTAGGTATGCTTCAAGTGAATTATACTGATGATAAACATAAAAGTAAGTACCTACCACAAGCAGGAAGAGCAAGAACCCGCAGATGTGCTGAATGGAAAACAGGCGTTTAAAATCCTTTTTAATAATAAAATATGCAAGCAAAGTAAAACCCTGGAAAACCAGTGATGGAAGGCCTTTGGAGAGAAAACCAATGGAAACCAGCCCATAAGAGACCAGGAAAAGAAACCACCATTTTTCCTTGCGAAACCCCTCATAGATGACGATAAAACTGGCGTAGGTTACGAGGGAATAAAAGAGGTCAATATGCCCGAGCATGGAAGCGTAAACCACCATTCGGCCGCAGGTCACCGTAAGCAATGCCGCAAGAAATCCTGTTTCAAATCCCAGGTGCTTTTTAACGAACCAGAATATGGTGAGGCCAAATAACAGCAATGGCACCACCGAAGGCAGCCTGACAACAAGCTCTGAAAAACTGCCAGTGAGTTGAAACAGTCCAGCAAGTATCCAATTATAGAGCGGAGGCTTGTTGTAGTAGAATTCACCGCTCATGGTAGGCGTAATGTAATTGCCGGAGATGATCATTTCCAGCGACACCATTGCCCGTATAGATTCATCCGCGAGGAGCGGCATCAACCCCAGATTGATGAAGAAAGCCGGGATGAGCAGCAAAACACAAATACCCCGCAGAACTGCAGGCCGCTGCGCCAATTCCGCCCAAAGTTGTTTCATTCCCATTGTTGGATGTTGCCTGCGAAATTAGGGGTTGTTATTCTGCCACCACGGATTCCAACGACTTGTATCTGGTATTGGAAGCTTAATTTATCTCGTTCTTCTTTCGCCTATTCAAGCCCACATCTTCCTATTTCAATGATTCCATTTTTCAGAACTATGAAAAATTCATTATCCACTTGTGAAATTTTAATATTAAACCCACTGGCCTTAGCTATATTCGCTGTCCATTTTATAACACAGAATCCATGAAAGCCTTTCTAATAGCTACAATTACTTTTTTTAATTTAAGTATTGGGGTAGCATTAGCACAATGCCCTGGCGGTTGGTTGCAAACCATTCAAAAAGCAGACAGAGCAGCCATGTTGAGCCAATCCACCACAGACGACTCCGGCAACTTTTATATAGCCCTCAGCTTCTACGATACTATTCGCGCAGGTAACCTGACCCTGGCTGCAACGGGGGACGCACGGCAATATCAGGATATCGGACTCATAAAAATTGGAAAAGATGGCAACCCAGCCTGGGCGATCCAATCATATCTCCAACCCCACCTATTTGTGCGGCATGTAGAAGTTGACAAGGATTTTAATATTCATCTGATTGTTTATAGCAACGCAACGTCCGTTCAATTTGGCGGAATACAGGCAGGTACGGATACTACAGGGGCCATTTACCGGGTGCTTATTCGTCCTGACGGATCCGTCAGCAGCATTGTCCCTTTGATCCAAAGGGGTGATACGGGAGGTTTGATAGCTATACCCAGCTATAATTTCGCAAGCGATGGAAGAACAGGCCTGCTTTTTAACTCCTTTATGCATGAGGCGGTCATCGGACAGGACACTCTGTTTAGCAATGCAAATTCCTGGTTCCTTGCTGCTTTTGACCAGACAGGCCAACGGATATGGGTAGTGCAAGGTGGGGAAGCTGAAACCATATTTCCAGGCAGCATAGTGGTTGGCAAAGATGGTTCTGTATATTTAAGCTTCTCTTTTTTCGGAAACCTTGTCCTGCAAAATGGGGACTCTATCATCAACAGAACACTTTTCGAAGGATCAGATGTCGGGGTTTCACGATACACTGACGATGGGAATTTGCATTGGACAAAAGCTTTTACGGGATTGGTAGATGAAACCGTTATTTTAACCTATGCGGATGATCATGGAAATTTTTATGGATCCCTAAGTAATCTTTTGGATCCCTACTGGAATGATACAATATTTGAGGATGATGATGAAAACATGCAGTTTGTCCGGATTGACAGCATGGGGAATGTCCTTGATCGCCTCAAACTTTATGGCCAGAATATATTTTTAGGGGGGACAGAAGGCTATAAGAATAATCGCCTTCTTATTTCGGGTTCATATAAAGATTCTCTGGAAGTAGCGGGCTTTACGTTTTCTTCCTATCCTCAAAATTTTTCTGACCCGCGGAAAGGTTTTCTGGTGATATTGGATACTGCTTTCCATGTGCTGAATTCAATAGAACTGAAATCCAGCAAGCATATTACTGTAGCTAAACCTTATGTATCAGATAATGATCATATCTATATATCTGGTGGATTTAATGAAAATCTTGATCTTCCTTCCACCCAATTATCAATGCCCGGCCAATGGGGATCATTTGTATGGAAAACCTGCATGCAGGAATTGACTGCCATCAAGGAGCCTAAAATAAAACGCCATCAGCAAAAAGCTATTGATTTGGTTTGCATTCCAAATCCGGCATTGCATACAACCTCCATTGAAGTGCCTGACGGTAAAATTTCTTCTGTTGACGTTTTCGATTTGACTGGCAGGCCCGTGCTTCACATTCCTCTACCGAAAGTAATCTCCGGCCGCATAACGTTGGATGTAGCCACATTGCCAAGAGGGCTATACACCATATTAGTAGCCTCAGAGAATGGCAGATCCGTTGGGCGGTTTGTAAAAGATGGGCTGTAGTGAGTTTGGAAATATTCACGGATGGTTTGATTTAACATCTCTATTGTTCAGAATATCGGGGTGGCCATACCGGTAGCCTTCCAGAAGGAAATTGAAAACACATATTGGATAGACCACTGTAAAAAATCGTGTGAGTCATTTAGCCTTTGCTAACCTTATCCTTCTCTCCATGATTTTGAAGTATTTCTTCGATCTTGTTGGGCATTGACAAAAACTCCCAAAGAAATTTTAGAATTCACACAACCCTGTCTTTAGTTTCCTGTTTGTAAAATTATCTGTGTGGTAAAGTGGTGGTAATCTACCGCTAATAAGTTTGCACACTAAAAATAATTCACAGTAAACCAAAAAACAATGACGAGAAGAATTTTGACAATTGCGGTGATGGCATTTAGCATTGCCGCATTCACCGAAGCACAGGCACAGGTGATGATCAACAGCTTGAACACACCTCATACCCAGGGCTTTAATAGCCTTGCAAATTCTGGTACTTCCAGTTCGCTCCCCACCGGGTGGGCCATAACTGAATCAGGATCCAGCAGTGCGGCTGATGGCTCTTATGAAGCAGACAACGGCAGCAGCGGTGGCGAAAACATCTATAGCTATGGAATGACAGGCAACAGTGAACGTGCGCTTGGCAGCCTCGCCAGCAATACCCTCGACCCTTATTACGGAGTAGAGTTTAGCAATAACACGGGTGCGGCCATTAATTCTATAGAAATAAGTTTTACAATCGAATTGTGGAAGATAGGCAGCACAGGCCGGCTGGATACGATCCTGGTTGCCGCCAGCCCTTTCTTTGCCGGAGGCCCTTTAAATTCCGGAATCTGGGTAAATGTGGATACGCTGGTAAGTCCCCACAACGATAGTGCAACGGGAGTACTCAATGGAAACCTGCCTGATAATCAAACGCGGGTTTCAGTGACGGTTAGTCTTCCTTCACCTATCCTGAACGGGCAGTCCGGCTGGTTGCGGTTTGAGGACATGAATATTACAGGTGCGGATGACGCGCTCGCCATTGATGATTTCCAGATTATAGCCAGAGATGCCAGCGGACCACCGATTGCGGATTGTTCTGCTCCATTTTTCTCTGAGTACATTGAAGGCAGCGGAAACAACAAGGCCATTGAAATTTACAATCCTACATCAGCCACGCTTGATCTTAGTGATTACAAATTATACCGCTTTAATAATGGTGCAACTTCAGCCAATGATTCACTCCAATTAACGGGAATGTTAAACTCAGGCGATGTTTACGTAATTGGAAATCCTTCTACAAGCGGACAGCCGGTAGATCCCGTTATTATAGCGGAATCAGATACGCTCCACTCTATGACTTTTTTTAACGGAGATGACGCGCTAATTTTAGTTGATGTAAGCACAGGAGATACGCTGGATATTTTTGGAATCCTGGGCCAGGACCCCGGAGACTTCTGGAATATTTCCGGTGGGACTACGCAGAATTATACGCTCGTACGGAAATCTTCGGTGGAACGGGGAACCACTGACAGCCTTACCTGGAAATATGACTGGGATGTGCGCAGCCAGGATAACGTCACCTTCCTGGGCAGACATACCAGTGATTGTGTCGCTCCTCCTCCCGGATCTGTTATCTCGTTTGATTCCAGAACCACAACCCTCACGGAACGGCAGGATACCCTGGATATAGAAGTAACTATTACCAACCAAAGCAACAATGCGATCACCGTGGATGTGGCGTTGGATGGTTCAGGTACTACGGCTACTCCGGGTGCAGACTTTAACTTTACTCCGCAAACCCTAACCTTTCCTGCTAACACAACCACCTCGCAGTTTGCGGAAGTCATAATCATAGATGATATGAGCTATGAAGAAGTGGAAGAGATCGTTCTGTTGCTTCAGGATCTCTCCGAAGGATCATTTGGCGATTCGGTGCATACCATCACCATTAACGACAATGAATATCATCATTACACCATTGATACGGCTGACAACGTAGATGCAATGGGCAATTATATCCATTTTGGTGAAAGAATAAGGATTAGCGGAGTTGTAACTTCTGACAATTTCAGTACAAATGATTATTTGTTTGCCATTTATGACAGGACTGCCGGGATGCATATTTATTCAGAGGAAAATTTGAATTATTCAGTTACCCGTGGAGACAGTATCGTGGTATGGGGCAAGGTGGACGAATTTCGAGGCCTGGGCCAGATTGAAGCCGATTCCATTGATCATATATCATCAGGAAATGCCTTACCAGATCCTATGACAATTAAGGAACTTGGAGAAAATACCGAAGGTGAAATCGTTAGATTCAGAAGGGCATGGCTGGTAAATCCTGCTCAATGGACAAGTGCCGGTGCCGGATTTAACGTGGACGTTACGAACGGAAGTGATACGATCGCTATGAGGATTGACGATGATGTAGATCTTTATGATGATCCCGCCCCGATGGATACTTTCATCGCCATTGGCATTGGAGGCCAGTTTGACGGGAATGATGGTGATGGTTTGCTGGACGGATACCAATTCCTGCCACGGGACGTAAATGACATCATTTCCTTCACCGATCCCACCATTTCTTTCTCTATTGATTCTGTAGCCTACCAGGAAGCGGACTCCAGCATTGATATTATAATCACGCTCACCAATGAAAACGACAGGGCCACATCGGTAGAAGTAGACCTCAGCAGTTCTTCCACTGCAAACAGCGGAACAGACTTCGATTTCACACCAACGTTCGTTACGTTCCCCGCCAATTCCAGCACATCTCAAACTGTGACGGTGGAATTGATAGAGGATGCCATGACAGAACCGAACGAGACCATTGTCCTGGTCTTGAGAAATCCTGATAACCACGCCAGCCTCGGAGACTCAGTGATGATCGTCACTATTATTGATGACGATCCGATTGGAATGGAAGAAAAAGGCTTGCTCAGCAATATTTCTATCTATCCCAATCCGGCCAACGATATACTGACGCTGGAAGCCAGTGAAAACCTGGATGTGGTACGCCTCACCAACCTACTCGGCCAGCAGGTGATGGAGTTGGTGAATGTGCAACCGGGCGCCACCATGATCAATATAGCCGATCTGGAGAAAGGTGTCTACCTGCTCCATGTTTCGACTAAGGATGGCACTGCCACCCAGAGATTTATTAAGAAGTAAGCTTCAAAAGGTTCTTAATTGCAAACCCCGGAAGGCAATGTATGCCCTTCCGGGGTTTCTTTTTTTTGCTTAAAAAAACATATAAATAGGTCAGGTATAGCGTAGCCTCTTTTTTATAAAATTCAATTTAAAATTTTCAGTGTTTTAAAATATGAATGCACTGGTTTCCAGGTATTCTGCATACTTTCGGTAAATGCAAGCCAAAAGCTTCTTTTACTCCGTTTACCGCGATGTCCTTGATTTATTTTATCCGCGGCTATGTGCAGCCTGCGATGACGTTCTGGCTGCGGATGAAGGTTTCATCTGCCTGAACTGCCGCTTCTCACTGCCCGAAACCGGATTTCATAACGAACAATATCATGAACTGGAAAAAGTATTCTGGGGCAGGGTGAATATTAAGTATGCCCTTGCTTTCTACTTTTTCAGGAAAAGCTCCAAAGTGCAGCACCTGCTCCACAATATTAAATATAAAGAGCAGAAAGAGGCTGCAGTGGAGGCTGGCCGCTGGTATGGATCGCAGTTGCTGCAAGATGGCTTTTCATTCGACTGCATAGTGCCGGTGCCGCTGCATGAAAGGAAACTCCGTGCACGGGGATTTAACCAAAGCGCCTTTTTCGGCCAGGGCATGGCGGAAGGGCTCGCAATTCCCATGGATACGGATTCGGTGATGCGGGCGATTTTCAATCCTACACAAACCAAAAAATCACGCTATGCCAGGTGGAAGAATGTGGAAGATATATTCCGGCTGCAACCCGGCCATGAACTGGACAACAAACATGTGCTGCTGGTAGATGATGTGGTAACCACCGGCTCCACGCTGGAGGCTTGTGCCCGTGCAGTATTACGCGCCAATGGTGCTAAAGTGAGTATCGCCACGCTGGCCTATGCCGGTTGATTTTGCTTGCCGGGTGCAACCTATCTTGTTCGTTACTGCATCTGTTGGCCTGTACGATAGGTTGTATTCACGTCAAAGGCCTTTATTTTGCAGCCGGCTTTTCCCATATCCTCAATTTGAAACTGACCTACATATTTGCATGAAATATATTCTGTTCCTGCCTTTGCTTTTTTCCCTCCTTTTTCTGTCCTGCCGCAAAGAAGATAATATCACCACCGATCCCAATGCTAAGCTTACGTTTAATACTGACACGGTTTTATTCGATACCGTTTTTACTTCGATAGGCTCGGCCACCATCAATTTTAAGGTGTATAACCTGAATAAAAGGAATGTTGAAATTGAAAGAATATTCCTGGCAGGTGGCGGTAGTTCAAAGTTCCGGGTAAATGTGGATGGCGAACCCGTACTCAGTACCGGCCCGGCCATTCTTGAGGCCGGAGACAGTATGTATGTTTTTGTAGATGTGAACATTGACCCTGACAATTCACTTAATCCTTTTATCATAAAGGATTCTCTGGTGTTTCTTACAAATGGCAATATGCAGGACGTTAAGCTCGTAGCTTGGGGACAAAATGCACATTTCTTCCGCAGCACGGCCATCGGTTGCGATACCACATGGACGGAAGGATTGCCCATCGTTATCTATGATTCGGTGCTGGTGAAGGCCGGCTGCAAACTCACCATAAGGGAGGGAACCAAAATTTACGCCCACAACAATGCCGGCATCTATGTGCGGGGAGTGCTCGAAGTAAGAGGAACCCTGGACAATCCGGTGATTTTCCAGGGAGACCGGCTGGAAGATTATTATAGCGAAGTTCCGGGCCAGTGGCTGGGCATCCTGTTGCTGCCTACAGGCGAACAGCACAGTTTTGAGCACGCTGAGATAAAGAATGGTTCCATCGGCATTACAGCCGGATTTAATCCTTATAATGATACACTCTTTCTGAATGCCTCCGGCCTCAGTGTAAAAAACTGTATCATTCAGAATATGACGGGATACGGCATCCTGGCTGTTGCCTCCACCGTAGAGGCTGAGAACGTACTGATCAATAACTGCGGCAGGAATGCCTTCATTACGAATTACGGAGGAAATTACAGCTTTACACACTGCACGTTTGCCAACTATAACTTTGTTTTTAATCGCAGGGAACCTTCAGTTATCATTGCTACGGATCCTGATGTGAGGGGTACAATAGTGGAAGCCCGGTTTGTAAACTGCATCATAGATGGCAGCCTGGATGATGAAGTAGAATTAGTTGACCATAATGTTGCAGATTTTGATGTTAATTTTGACCATTGTCTGATAAAAACGCTGAACACCGGACAGTTTGCCGGCAGTAACCTTTTCAACCTAGATCCCGGCTTTGTGGATGCATTTGAATATGATTATCATCTGGACACTGCCTCTCCTGCTATTGATGCAGGAAAGGATGCCGGCATTCAAACCGACCTGGAAGGAAAGCTTCGCGATCAGCAGCCGGATATAGGCGCTTATGAATTTAACTAACCAACAAAACGATGAAAAGACAATTCTCACTGAGCCTTTGCCTGCTCGCCATTCTTGTGGCTGCCGCTCCGCTCAAAGCCCAGATGGTGGAGGAGCGACTTGGGCGAAACTTTCTTTATGCAAGTCCCTTTCACTTTTTTGACGGAAATGTTTACCTAGGGCTGGAACGATTTAATAAAACCTATCAGAGAAGCTTTGTGCTGAACACGGGTTTTGTTTCAAAAGCAAATGATAAGCGCACAGCAGGAATTCTGATCCAACCCGAAATACGGAAGTATTATCTGAGTAATTTTTTAAATAATGATACTGCCGGCATTGACTGGAAATTAAAGGGTGTATATGCCGGGATTTTTCTGCACTACAGTTATCTCCATGAAGATTATCGTAAGGAATTTCAAACTCCAACTCATACAACTTTTGAATATATAAACGCCCAATATCAGTCTTATGCGATTGGTACTTCGCTGGGGCTGGTTGCAAGCATTTATAAATGGCTGCACGTGAATTTCTATGTGGGAGGCGGAATAAAGTTTACCGATATTAAGGACCCGGATCCTACACTTGCGGAAGAAGGCGATGTTCCGTTAACTTCGCCAGCGTATGAGGGTATTTTCCCCCGAGTTGGTGCTCAGATAGGTATTAATTTTTAATATTAAAAAAATGAAAAACTTAATAATCATCACCTGTATATTTCTTGGAATCAGCACGGGGACATTGCAGGCACAGGAAAATGAAGTGTTCGAAACGAATAAGGATATCATCCGGCTTTATCCTCAATATTTTATCACCACAACGTTTTATGCCGGTTACGAGCGCATTCTCTCATCACGCCACAGCCTCGAACTGGATGCCGGCATTACTTCCGGCACCCTTCAGCAGGAAAAACACGAGGGCTATATGGCGGAACTGAAATGGCGGATATTTTTTAACAGCCTGATGGACTTTATGAGTTCAAACCGCCAGCGAGGCTATATGTCAACTTTTATAAATTATCAGGCGCTCACCACGAGCGATTCAAGGCCTGAGCCCCTTGAGGATAAAGCGGACTATCACATATATGCCGGAGGTGTAACTTTTGGCGTACAAATTTTTGCACTGGCCAACCTCAATATTGATCTTTATATAGGAGGTGGCGTTCAATACAGCACCAGCACTAACGCAAACCAGATTTACGAGCCGGTGCTGAACTTTCTGGAGCCGGCCTACAACGGACCTTATCCAAAAGCCGGCTTCTCTGTGGGATTAGGATTGTAACCGGCCTTCCCCGCTTTTTCATCACCCGTTCATCTGCTACTTTTGCGGAAATCCATCCCCATGTTGAAAATAGGTGTTTTAGGAGCCGGCCACCTCGGCAAAATTCATATTCGGTTACTCAAAGAAGTAAAGGAATTCCAGCTTACCGGATTCTTTGACCCTGATGCCATCCAGGCTGCGGCCGTGTCTCAGGAGCTTGAAGTAAAGGCATTTGACAGCATTCACGAACTCATCAGGGAGGTGGATGCCGTGGATATTGTAACGCCCACACTTTCCCACTTTGATTGCGCAAAACTGGCACTTGATCACGGCAAGCATATTTTCATAGAAAAACCGCTTACCAACACCATTGAGGAAGCGCGGGAACTCATGGATCTTGTAGAGGCATCATCCATCAAAGCACAGGTGGGCCATGTGGAGCGGTTTAATCCCGCATACCTCGCCATTGCGGATTATGATATTCAGCCGAAATTCATTGAGACGCACCGCCTTTCTGAATTCAACCCGCGCGGTACAGATGTATCAGTGGTGCTGGATCTTATGATCCATGATATAGATATTGTCCTCAGCCTCATCAAATCGAAGGTGAAGGCCATACACGCCAGCGGAGTTCCGGTGATCAGCGAAACGCCTGACATTGCCAATGCCCGCGTGGAATTTGAAAACGGCAGCGTTGTGAACTTTACCGCGAGCCGCGTTTCCCTCAAAAAGATGCGGAAAATGCGAATGTTTCAGAAAAACGCCTATATCACGCTGGACTTCCTGACGAAGAAAGCTGCGATCTTCAAGATCTCAGAACTGGAAGAAGGGCAATCACCCATTGGTTTTGTAATTGATCCGGGCGAAGGGAAAGCACGCAAACAGATAGCCTACAGCCAGCCACCTTCACCAGAGGTAAACGCCATTAAAATGGAACTCGAGAAATTTGCTGCGGCCATTATAAATGATGAAGTGCCCGTTGTAACCGTTCGGGATGGTTATAATTCCCTGAAACTGGCCCATCAAATTCTTGAGAAAATAAACCATTATTCTTTTACTTAATGATGGATGCCTCAAAACTTTTTTTGTTATTAATATTAGTTCCCGTCCTTTTTCAGGGTTGCGAAACCATTAATCCCGCAGAAGAGATCCCGTCCTACATCCGGATAGATTCAGTGAGCCTGGAAACCACCACGGGGCAGGGAAGCAACTCCCACAACATCACGGATGCGTGGATGATAGCCCAGGGAAAATCTGTGGGTGTATTTGAACTCCCCGCGCTTTTCCCGGTGCTGCCTGCCGGCCCAAAGGAAATTGTGGTGCAGCCGGGCATCAAGGAAAATGGTATTGCCAATACCAGGGTGATCTATCCATTTTACCAGCCTTATCAGGTCACATTAAATTTGGATCCAACGGATGTTGACACCATAAAACCGGTATTCAAGTATACATCTACCACACAATTTGGATTTATAGAAAACTTTGATGGCGTGGCGTTGAATTTCAATGCCACTAACAACAGCCAGTATCCCTTGGCCCGCACCGGAGATCCGGCCCATGTATTTGAAGGCGATTCTTCATTACGCATTACCTTCGATGCCGGTGAGCAGCTATTTGAAATGATGACTACGGAACTGTTTAATTTGCCTCGCGGCAGGCCCATATTCCTGGAAATGGATTTTAAGTGTGAAGCTTACGTTACCGTAGGAATTTTTGCAGAAAGCCAGGCCCAGGCGATACAGCAGCCCTTAGTGGTATTGAACCTGACGGACGTTTGGAAGAAAATCTATATAGAAGCAGGATCCCTGATTTCAGGCTATAATGATTTTTATTCCTTCCGGATTTTCATAGGAGCACAGTCAACTGCCGGGGGACAAAGCATTACGCTGGATAACATAAAGCTGCTGTATCTTGAATAGGGTAAGGGAAGTCATAAAGTACGTAATTGCAGATTACCTGGCTTCAGCCCTCGCTTGGGGGCTGTTCTATGCTTTTCGCAAGATAGTGGTGGAACCAGAGAAGTATGGCTATGAAGTGCCCATCTTCGATTTCGACCAGAACTTTTATCTGGCGATGCTTTTCATCCCGCTCTTCTGGATCTCGCTTTTCTGGCTGGTGGGAAGTTATAAAGGCATTTACAGGAAATCGAGGCTCCGCGAACTGGGGCTGACATTGGTGGTGGTTTTCCTGGGCACAATCCTGCTGTTTTTTCTGCTGCTGCTCGATGATGTGGTGCCCTCCTACCATGCCTACCGCTCCACTTTTCTTGTGCTTTTCCTGCTACAATTCGGGATTGTCAGCTTTTTCCGCATCTTTCTGCTTACCCGCCTGAAAAGGAAGCTGAAGAGACGCATCATTGGTTTTAACACTTTATTGGTAGGCAATAACCAAAAAGCCCGGGGCCTCTACGAAGAACTGGAAAGCGAGAAATTTTCTCAGGGATATCACATTGTTGGAGCGGTAACCATTAATGAGGATGATGGAGATGCGCTAAACGGTCTGGTGCCCACGTTGGGCAATTATTTCGACCTGAAGGAGCTGATAAAGCGGTACAGGATAGAGGAAGTAATTATCGCCATTGAATCATCACAGCACGAAGACTTGCGAAAAGTACTCACGATCCTCGAAGGCGAAGGGATCATCATTAAGGTGATTCCTGATATGTATGATATCCTTGCCGGCTCTGTAAAAATGAATTACCTCTTTGGGACGGCACTTATAGAAATACGCCCGGAAATAATGCCGGAGTGGCAGAAAAACCTGAAGCGGATCCTGGATTTTGTTGGGTCGGTGCTCATCCTCACCATCGGATTTCCTGTGTTTTTAGCGCTGGCCGTGGCGGTTAAACTCTCATCCAAAGGACCGGTCTTTTACCGGCAGGAGCGCATCGGCCAGTATGGAGAGCCGTTCTACATTCATAAATTCCGCACCATGTATACGGATGCAGAAAAGGCTGGCCCCCAGCTCTCCAGCGAAAAAGATCCGCGGATCACCTCCCTGGGACGGACCTTGCGCAAATACCGGCTGGATGAACTGCCACAGTTCTACAATGTGTTGATTGGCGAAATGTCGCTCGTTGGTCCCCGGCCTGAGCGGCAATTCTTTATTGATAAGATCGTGGAAACCGCCCCACATTACACGCACCTGCTAAAAGTGAAGCCCGGCATTACCAGTTGGGGCCAGATAAAATATGGCTACGCAGAAAATGTAGACGAGATGATAGAACGGCTAAAATTCGATATCCTCTATATTGAAAATATGTCTCTGGCAATGGATATTAAAATTCTCTTTTATACACTGGTTATAATTTTAAAAGGAAAAGGGAAATAGAGTTTGGCTATTGGCTTTTAGCTGTTGGCAACTGGCAATAATCAGTAATTTATTTAATCCCCAATTAATATTTATTAAATTGGATCCGTTCCCGTGTTATTTAAATTTAACAGATCATCAGGATAATTTGCGGTGATCCTTTTGTTTTCAACATCTGTTTCCACTATAAAATCCTCGTGCAGAGGCAGCAGCAATTCCTTCCCCGCTTCAACTTTTACTTTTATTAATGAATGCAATGAATTCTCCATCACCTCCTCAATGATGCCTAATTCATCACCATTTAAATTAAATAAGGCAAAACCTTCGAGATCAAAATTTTCAGGCTGTTGCTGCAACTCCATGGGCAAGTCGTGAATGGGCAGCATAAGTGCGTGAGAGCGCAATTTCAGCGCATCTTCCGGTGAGTCCACATCTTCCCATTTCAGGATGGCCGTCTCCTCTCCCGCCATCGTAAGAGATTCCATAAAAAAAGGAACCGGTTTTTTCATTATCTCAATGAAAACAAACCGGTTCCCTTGTTCTATAGCTGATTTGAGAAAATCCAGTACTGCGGCAGCCGCAGTAACCTTCACCGCTCCCTGGTGGCCGTGAGGCTTCAGGATGGTCCCAACCCGGAGATATTCCTTAGGATGGAACATTTAGCAACATTACTCTTTCTCTTTATTTTCAGCAACTTCATCAGCACCTTCTGAGGAAGCAGTTGCTTCTTCTTTAGGAGCCTCTTCTTTAGGAGCTTCTTCTTCAGGGGTCTCTTCTTCTGCCGGAGCCTGGCTTTCTATTTCGGCCATGCGCCTTGCTTTTAGCGCCTCCGCGCGTTTCTCTGAAACCTTCGCTTCACGATCCAGGCGCTCTATTGCTTCCTTCTCTGTTTCTGTAGCAAGCCTTTCCACTTTGCTTTCCACCTGGGTTTTCTTCTCATCCATCCAGGAGTTCCACTTTTGGTCGGCATCTTCTTGGGTTAATGCACCTTTGTCAACACCCCGCTGGAGGTGTTTCTTGTACATAATGCCTTTGTATGAAAGAATTGCACGGGCAGTATCCGTGGGTACAGCTCCTTTTCTGAGCCAATCCAGCGCCTTCTCCTGGTCAATATTGATAGTGGCAGGATCAGTGGTGGGATTGTAAGCGCCCAGGCGCTCAATGAATTTACCATCTCTGGGTGCACGCGAATCGGCCACCACTATGTAGTAGTAAGGCAGCTTTTTACGTCCGTGTCTTTGCAGTCTGATTTTAACTGGCATAAGTCGAAATTATGTGTGTTAATTTTTTAAGGGTGCAAAGGTGGTGAAAAAGGAGCTAATGAGCAATATGGACGTATCCTATAAATTTTCCCCAGAAACCCAAGGCTTACTTACTACCCTCGCATCAATGTCATCATATCAGGAACGGCAGCCATCCCGCAGCAGTGGTTCATTTCACCTGATCGTCAGGGTACTCATCCTGTTCAATGTCTGAATCTGGATAACCGGGATCATCTTCGTCTCTGTTATCGAACTTTTCATAATCGAATTCTGGAAGAAGCTCCTCTTTAATGTAGCTGACTACTTCTTCGAGGCCCTCCGCAAATTTGTTGAAATCCTCCTTATAGAGGTAGAGTTTATGCCGGACGAAAATGTTGTCATGCTTCCTCTTGCTCTCTGTAATCGTTACATAATAATCGTTTGAAAGGTTAGCCCGCACATCAAAAAAATAGGTTCTTTTACCGGCTTTCACTCTTTTAGAAAAAACAATATCCTGCTTATCATTAGTTTTTCGCTTCTCCTCGCGGTTCCAATTTTTGTCGTCCTGCATCTGGTTTCATTTTTTTAGAATCATTCGTTTTATGTGAATGAGGGGTAAATATAAAAAATGAAACAGACTTTACAAGCCCTCGGCTGGTGTTTTACTCTCATCCGTTTCAGGATACTCCACTCTGATGTGATAAAGGCTGGACAACAACTTTTTGAGGCGCGACCGGATATGGCTGATCTCTTTAAGTGTAAGATCAGCTTCTGCCAGTTGGTGGTCGGCTATTTTATTATCAATTATTTTATCCACCAATTTATCAATCGTTCCTTCCTCCACCTGCTTCAGCGTGCGGGATGCGGCTTCAACGGAATCTACGATCATCACCACCGCCTGTTCCTTGGTAGAAGGCCGCGGCCCCGGATATCGGAAACCGGAATCAGTAGTTTCCTGGCCCACATTTTTGCGCAGGTAATTCTGATAAAAATATTCCACGCGGGAAGTGCCGTGATGGGTGCGGATAAATTCCATGATCTTTTCAGGCAATCCATAGCTTTTACCCATTTCATCTCCCATTGAAACATGCCTGATGATAATGCGTGCGCTTTCCGCTTCATCAAGGTAATCATGTGGGTTCTTCATAAATTTTTGATTCTCTATGAAATAACCGGGATTCTCCATCTTCCCAATGTCGTGATAGAGTGCGCCAACTCTCGTCAGCAAGGCATCTCCTCCCAATTCAGTGATTAATGTTTCGGCCAGGTTGCTCACCTGCAGGCTGTGCTGAAAAGTACCGGGTGCCTTGAGTGACAGCTTTCGTAGCAGTTTCCGGTTAATATCGCCCAGTTCGATCAAGGTAATATCTGACACCAGGCCAAATGCTTTTTCGTACGCATAGATGAGCGGATAGGCCAGCAACGTCAGGATAAAATTGCCGCCAAACCAGAGGTAACTATCCCACGGCATCGCATTGATCTCCACGCCTTGCACAAAGTTGATAGCGAAAAACGTGAGCAGATAACAAAGAAAAACCAGCATGGTGGAAATGAAAAACTGGCTGATGTAGCGAATCCGCAACATGCTCAGAACTGCCGTAAGCCCTGCCAGCGACTGGATCAATATAAATTCAAACGCATTGGGCGCTATGAGGCCCACGATCAGCACTACAAGCAATATACTGAGAAAAGCTGCCCGCGATCCGAAGAAGGCCAGGATCACGATCGGTAAAATACAATAGGGAATTACATAAATATTTAACGAAGGATTTTGAACTACATAAATGCTGATAATAATAAAGATGATGATATTGACCAGCGTGAGAATAGTATTGCGGTTGGTCTTTAGCACCACCGGCTCAAAAATATGGATGTATACCGTGTAAAGGCCGAAAATAAGCGTGATAAGAATGAAGTACCCAAGCAATATCTCAATGTTTCCTCCTTTGCTTATGCGCTGTTCATATTCGCGTTTAAGTGAAAGCAGAATTTGATATTTTTCAGGCGTAACGATATTTCCACGGGATATTATCTTTTCGTTCTCCTGCACCAGTCCGCGCGTAAGCGAAACGTTCTCCATGAGGTCCTGCAATGTGGCCTGGCTAAGTTGCTGATCGTAGTAAATATTATTTGTGATGGACGACAACAATGGATTCAGGAAATACTGCTTTTTCAGCAGTGTATCCTCCTCCACCTGCTCAGAGACATAGTTTCCGGCTTCCGTGATCGAAAGCAATTCCTGCAGGCTTCTATCTCTTGCCCTCCGGGTTTGCCTGTCAACCACAATCAACTTAAATTCGGGAGGGTTCCTGTTTTTCACCTGATTCTCTACAACGCCCTGCTCATATATTTCTTCGAGCAGTTTTTCTCCTTCTCTCAGTATCTCCTCACGCCTCTTTTGTACGGCCTCAGGTTCATCCTCCAGATTTTTATGAAGGGCATCTGCAAACGCCTCCAATTTATCCTTTACTATTTGCGAATCCCGCAAATAATAGGGTTTGAAATTTTCGCGAATTCCCTCACGCTCCAGTTCTATTTCTTCGGGAGACTTTTCGATGGGAAAATCAAAAGGCGCCAGAAGATCGTCATGAAGCCAGGGTTTCTCCTTTTCAAATTCATATTTAAACCGGCCCTTTTTAGGAATGATAAAAACGATGAGAAGGATAGCCCCAAGGATGAACAAATGCCGGATGATGAGTTTATGTCTCCTCCGGATGAAGGTCAGAAAGTTTTGCATATCGGTTTTGGGAACTGCGGTGTATCTTACCTTTGCCCGCTAAGCAGCGAAATTAGAAATTATTGCTTACCATCTATTAGAAAACAATTAAATTCAAAATGAAGAAAGAAGTTTATATCGTTTCTGCAGTAAGAACCGCCATTGGCAGTTATAACGGGGCGCTTGCCTCACTATCAGCCATTAAGCTCGGAAGCATTGCCATCAAAGCGGCCATCGAACGGGCGGGAATTAAAGCAGCAGAGGTACAGGAAGTATTTTTTGGAAATGTGCTTTCAGCTAATCTTGGCCAGGCTCCTGCCCGCCAGGCAGCCCTGGGTGCCGGCATCAGCAACACCACTCCATGCACTACCATCAACAAGGTTTGCGCTTCGGGTTCTAAGTCAGTGATGCTGGGCGTACAATCCATTTTACTGGGAGATAATGACGTGGTAGTTGCCGGTGGTACAGAGAGCATGAGCAATGTGCCTTATTATCTTGAAAAAGCCCGTTTTGGCTACAACCTCGGCCATGGCCAGTTGATTGACGGATTGGTGAGGGATGGCCTGTGGGATGTGTACAATAATTTCCACATGGGCAGTGCCGCAGAAATGTGCGCGGATGAATGCAGTGTGAGCCGCGAAGACCAGGACGAATACGCAATCAACAGCTACAAGCGCACGGCAAAAGCCTGGGAGAACCGCAGCTTTAAGGATGAAGTAATACCTGTGGAAATTGCCGGAAGAAAGGAAACGGTGACCTTTTCTGAAGATGAAGAATATCGGAAAGTAAAATTTGAGAAAATCCCGTCTTTGCGCCCGGTTTTCAAAAAGGAAGGCGGAACGGTTACGGCTGCCAATGCTTCTACCCTGAATGACGGTGCAGCAGCCATCGTATTGATGAGCCGGGAAAAAGCTGAAGAACTGGGCGTAAAACCCCTGGCTAAGATCATCTCTTATGCTGACGCGGCTAAAGAACCTGAACGTTTCACCATTGCTCCGGCTGAAGCCATCCAGAAGGCGCTGAAAAAAGCATCGCTGAGCCTTAGCGACATTGACTTCTTTGAGATCAACGAAGCATTTGCGGTGGTATCGGTCGCCAACAACCGCATACTGAATCTGGATCCGGAAAAGGTCAACGTATTTGGCGGAGCGGTTTCTCTGGGCCATCCGCTGGGAGCAAGTGGCGCCCGGATTTTAGTAACGCTCACCAGCGTGCTGAAGCAGAAGAAAGGCAAGTATGGCGTTATCGGAATTTGTAATGGCGGTGGCGGAGCATCAGCTATGGTGATTGAAAATTTGCAATGATCCTTGCCGGCCTTTATCAGTGCAGGCACATAAGTTGTAAAATCAATAAAACCCCACATTTCCGTGGGGTTTTTATTTGATACCATGATTTTGCTTTTTATGCTGAAATATTTTCTGATCCCATTCCTTTTTATTCTTCTCACCACACGGGCTGTTCACGGACAAGCCGATTTTCCTGAAGAACTTTCACAGCCCCAAACTGACAGCCTCATGAAATATGAGATGATGCTGAAAGAAATTGGCGATTCGATGCTGGGCGGGCAGTCAGAAGACGTACGGGCCAATGCGGTGATGAAGTATATTCCGCTGCTGGTGAAAACGCTCAAGTTTCGGGGCTCTTTCGATTATCCTTTCGATTCTCTGAAATTCATGAAAAAGCTGAAGCCTGAAGACCAGTCATTCAGAATATATAACTGGAATCTACAGTTTGACGACCAGACGTTCCGTTATTATGGGGCGATCCAGTTGGACTACAAAAACAGGCTTATGCTCTTTCCGCTGTTTGACCGGTCTGACAACATTCCTGATTCGCTGGCTGAAGACACGATCCTGACGCACGAAAACTGGTATGGCGCACAATATTATGCGCTGATCGAAGAAAAGCATAAAAGGCAAAAGTTCTACACACTGCTGGGCTGGGATGGAAGCACTCACATCAGCAATAAAAAGATCATAGATGTGCTCACCTTCAATGAGCAGGGATTGCCGGTTTTTGGAGCACCAATGTTTGAATGGGGGGAAGACACCGTAAAAACACGGGTGATCTTTGAATTCAGCAACCAGGCGGTAATGGCGCTGGATTACCTCCCGCGCCACAATATTATTACCTACGACCATCTCTCCCCGCCTGACGAAAAAAGCAAGGGCAAGAAATTCACCTACGTTCCGGACGGATCATACGATTATTTCATCTACAAACGCGGGAAGTGGATCAGAAAGGAACTTCTTTTTGAAACCTATAAAAAGAAGATCGAAATGGAAGATTTCCAATATAACACGCGGTAAACTTCCACCCAGCCCCAGATACCGGTTTTTCGGGTTTCGATTATAAACAGGAAATTACCCTGACAAACAAGGTTCAGGTGATTATTAAAACATGAAAAAAAGGAAGCCGGAAAACTTCCAAACCGTCTCAACCTTTTACATTGGCGGAAATTTATAATTAAAAAGAAAAATAATTAAAAGAAAATGAAGATAGGAATATACATAGATGCTGCAAACCTTGCCTATAGTGGTGGCTTTAATATGCGTTATGATGTTTTAAAAGATTTTTGCAGCATTGGCGGAGGCGAGTTGGTCCGGCTTAACACATACATTTCTTATGATGCGCAAAAAGCTGAGCAGGATAAAGAATATCGTGAAAAACAGGATTCGTATTTCCGGATCGTCCGCCACTTTGGATTCAAGATCCTGAGAAAAGACGTGAAGTGGTACACCAATGAGGAAGGCGAACGCTACGGAAAAGCCAATGCCGACCTGGACCTTGCCGTAGATATGCTGATCCAGTCGCGCAATCTGGATAAGGTTTTCCTGCTGAGCGGTGATGGAGACTTTAAGCGCGTAGTGAAGGCTGTGCAGGATAAAGGCGTTCGCGTGGAACTGATCGCCTTCAACAACATTTCCGGTGATCTTATCAGCGAATGCGATCATTACATTCCCGGATTCATCATTCCCGACCTTCTTCCAATAAAACATCCCGGAAAAAATGGCGAGCGCTATCGTGGCATCTGTTACAATGTGGAGGATAAGTTCTCCTTCCTCCGGTATATTAATGCCGATTTTGGCTATGAAGAAGTATTTGCACACCTAAGTGAACTCCGCAACAATAAGAACTTCTACCTCGACCGAATTTATGAGTTCAGCGTGGATGAAGGCCCGAAAGGCCCGGTGGCAAAACGTATCGTTGAGGTAAAGTTTTAAACCCGGTGGTATTCCTGTGAACGCGGGCTATCTCATTATACGTCATCTGGATAGCCCAGTGAAATATTCATAAATCACCACAACGGTTTTAGCATAATTCCGGGGGAGACGATATTACCTTTGCAGCCCTTTTTCAGAATCAACTTGCAAACCGTCACTTCTACCCCACTTTTTCAGCAGATCAGCGCTGGCAACAAGCAGGTGTTTGAGCAGCTTTTCCGGAAGTTTTATGAGCCACTGTGCCAGTATGCTCTGAAAATCCTGAAAGAACCCGCCCAGTCAGAGGAAATAGTACAGGATGTCTTTTTCCGTATTTGGGAAAAACGCGGGGAACTGAACATTGAAACTTCGGAAAAATCCTATCTCTACCGTGCGGTGCATAATAGCTGCCTCAATCATCTGAAACATTTGAAGGTTCGACAGAAATATCAGGCAGATCAGCAGGTTGGCGAAATGCCGACAGAGGAGATCGCTGACCATGAACTGGAAGTGCGCATCCGGGAAGCCATAAGAGCATTGCCGGAAAACCAGCGGCAGGCATTCGAACTCAGCCGGACCGAAGGCCTCAAATATTCGCAAATTGCTGACGAAATGGGCATCTCCGTAAAAACAGTGGAAAGCTACATTAGCAAATCGCTGAAACACATGAGGCAGCGCCTTGCAGACTATCTTCCATTTGTGGCCCTTTTTCTTTTATGGATTAAAAAAATCATAACGCTGTAGGGTTAGCCAGTTTTCAATTGTCTTTAAGATAAATAGAGGCGGTAAAGAAGATTTGAATGAATGATTGTTTTGAAAATATTGAGTTTGAAGAACTGCTGTCTAAAGTTGTAGCCGGAGAAGCAACCCCTGCTGAGCAAATCCTTTTTGAGAAGGAGATTGCCGTATCTGACCAGAGAAGAAGGCAGTATGAACGCTCATTGATCATTTGGGAAAAATCACATAATGTTTCTTCCGGCCCCCAATTTAATACCGATGCTGCCTGGCTCAAGCTGGATTTGCGGATAAAGGCTTCTGAGGGCGGCAGCAACATTCGCAAGCTTGGATCTTCACAACCCAGCGAGAAAGTGGCTCAGGAAATCTCCCGGCATCGATCGCGCAGAACCTGGTGGATTGCAGCTTCCGTTACGCTGCTGGCCGGAATTGCGGTACTTATTTACCTTATTTCTCAACCCACCGCTGCTCCAATTACGCTGACGGCCACATCAAGCAAAGTGGAGAAAACGCTCCCTGACGGCTCTGCTGTTGCCATAAATGCAAATTCTTCGCTCACCTACCCGGCTGAATTTGCCGGGAACCAGCGCAAAGTGAGCTTAAAGGGAGAAGCATATTTTGAGGTGCAACCTGATGCAAACAAACCTTTTATAATTGAAGCGGATCAAGCGCTTATCACCGTTCTGGGAACGGCTTTTAATGTTGATGCAAAAAATGAACGGGTGGAGGTTCAGGTGGCTGAAGGCGTTGTTAAGCTTTCATCTCTTAATGCTGATACACTTTTCGTGCTGCTGAAAGCAGGTGAAACCGGAATCTACGACCGTAAAACAGGCAAGGTTGAAAAAGGGGGCAGGCTGACCGAAAATGATCTGTTCTGGAACACCGGGAAACTCGTATTCGAAAATATGTCGCTGGCCGAAGTTGTGAAAGACCTGAACCATGCCTACGGCAGCAACATCAGCCTGCAAAACGATTCACTGGCAGATTGCAGGCTCACCACCACTTTCCGGGACGATTCTCTGCCGGATGTATTGCGTGTAATTGCACTGACACTGGAGTTGCAAGTAATTTCCGGATCCAATCAAATTCTGCTTGACGGAAAAGGTTGCCATTAAAACCATGAAATCTCACCTCCTCAACTCCCTTCTCTTCTTTCTGCTCGGAACTGCATCTGTTCTCAATGCTCAGGAACCAATTCTGGAACGGAAGATTACACTGGAAATCAGCAACCTGCCATTGAAGCAGGCGCTGCAGAGCACTGAATTGCAGGGACTATTTAGCTTTTCCTACAATCCGGCCGAGCTGCCGCTGGACAGCCCGGTTTCGTTATCCGTTACAGGGCAGCCAGTAAAGCTGGTACTGGATGCATTGCTGAAACGGCCAATGCAGTACCGGGTCAGCGGAAGCCATCTCATCTTGCTGCCGGTCCGGTCATTTGCTCAGGAAAAAAGCCGCTATATCATTTCGGGATATATAGAGAACAGCCGCACCGGAGAGCGCATTCCACATGCTACAGTGTATGATATAGATGGGAAAAATGTGGCGCTTACTGATCGTTCCGGCTTTTACGAACTCACCGTTTCTACCGAAAAAGAATTTTTAGGACTGGGCGTGAGCAAGCGGGCTTACTTTGATACGCTTTTGGTGGTAAAACCCGAAAGCCGGAAAGATCTGAACGTAAAGCTGCTCCCTCAGGATTCCTTGTCCCGCATTGAACTTCGCATGGTTGCACCGGAAGATATGGCACCGATAAAGGCCGTAGAGGATGTCAGAATAGTAAAGCTGATTGTGCCTGACCGTCAAATGCAACACTCGCGCAATATGCTTTCGCTCCTGAATAATGTGCCGATACAGATTTCCTTCCTGCCCGGCATCAGCACCAACAGCCTAATGAGCGGATCTCTGGAAAACGACCTTTCCATTAATGTGCTGGCCGGCTACTCCTTCGCGGTCAAAGGAGTGGAGGCTGGCGGTTTTCTAAACATTGTGCGACAGCACGTTACGGGAGTGCAGGCAGCCGGATTTGGGAACGTGGTAGGCGGGCGATTGCTCGGTTTGCAGGCCGCAGGATTCTTCAATAATCTGCGCGGGTCATTTTCCGGGGTGCAGGCAGCAGGTTTCAGCAACGTAACGCTCGATACCATTCGCGGGCTTCAGGCCGCAGGTTTTTCAAATGTTGTAAAGGGAAAGATCACAGGCGTGCAGGCAGCCGGGTTCTCCAATGTCAGCACACAGGACGTGGACGGAATGCAGGTTTCCGGATTTTCCAATATTGCCGCTAAGGATGTGAATTTCTGCCAGGCCAGTGGCTTTTTCAACTATGGAAGAAAAATTCAGGGAGCACAGATAGCAGGTTTCAGCAATGTGGCTTCAGGTGATGTGGCCGGTGTGCAGGTTAGTGGATTTGCGAATATTGCCTCCAAAGATGTAGCCGGTGTACAGGTAAGCGGGTTTGCAAATATTGCCGCCAAAGATGTAGCTGGAACGCAGGTAAGCGGATTTGTTAATTATGCGAGAAAAGTATCCGGGATGCAGATAGGTTTCCTCAACCTCAGCGATAGCACGGCAGGTCTTGCCCTCGGTTTCCTGAGCTTTTCACGCCACGGCTTCCATGAATTTGAACTCTTTACGAATGATGTGATGCACTCCAATCTTGCTTTCAAAACCGGGGGAGCCGGCATTTCTACAATATTATTACAGCCGGCCTCACCATCAGCACCGATTCATTTGTCCATCCCTGGTACAACGCCTGGAGCTTCGGCTACGGATTTGGTTCTGAATTCAAATTATCAAAACGATGGGCACTAAATCTGGACGTCACAGCTAATCACCTGAATGAACGCAAGGAATGGCTGGATGCCCTGAACTTGTTGAGCCGCTGCAATACCAACCTAAATTTTTATATCACCAACCAACTCGTGGTGAATGCAGGCCCGGCCCTCAATGTACTCGTCTCTCAATACCAAAATGATGATGGACGGTTTGCCTCGCGATGGGCACGTTCGCCTTTTTATGAAAGGAGCGGCAACCGGACGCAAGTGCAAATGTGGATAGGCTGGCATGCCGGTTTACGCTTATAATCCCACCCACTATATTTCTCCCGGCAGTTGACCAACCACAGCCTTTTTTGCAACATCAAATTTGCCGGATTCGCTCGCCCCATACAGGATGACCGCTGGGAACGCTTTCCTTCAGGACAAAATCAGTTGCCCTGTCCTTCAGGACAGGGTAAAAAAGAAAGAGTTTCTTTAGGGCTTCAGCCCTTTTTGTACCAACGGGTTTCCCTGAAAGCTTTAAAACCCTGCAAGCGACTTAGAAACCTCGTTTGAAGAAGATTTACGAAAACTAAAATGAAGTTTTCAGCAAATGATTAGTTCGAGATCAAAACGTGAATAGAGCAGTCCGAAAACCTTATAGCTAAATTTTTCAATTATTAGATTTGCAGAGATTCACTTAATTGGCATAATTATAAATTAAATGATCAATCTTCTCAAAAGGCTGGCAAGTCATTTCCCGCAACGATACCAGCAGGAATTGAAGCGGCTGCATTTTCACAGAAAGATAAAGAAAGGTCGGTTCTATACAGAAGAGCCGGAGTTTTCAAGGCTCGCAGGATGGATAAAGGCCGGAGATTGGGTGCTGGACGTGGGAGCGAATATCGGCCATTATACAGTGCGATTTTCTGAGATTGCAGGTGCCACAGGAAGAGTGATCTCGCTGGAACCGGTGCCCGCCACTTTTGAACTGTTGGCAGCTAACGCTTCGCAATGTCGCCACCGGAATATAAGCTTGCTCAATGTAGCCGCCTCAACTGAAACGAAAATGCTGCAAATGGCAGTTCCAACATTTGATACCGGGCTTACTGACTATTACCGCGCAGAAGTAACGGAAGCGGGCGGGGAACTTTCAGTGATGTCAATTTCCATTGATTCCCTGAATATTTCACAGCCGGTCAGTTTGGTAAAAATAGATGTGGAAGGCCACGAGATCCATGCTTTAAGGGGAATGGCAAAACTCCTGAGACGCGACCATCCCCGCATCATCGTAGAAGGGAATTCTGAGGAAGTGGCCGGTTTCCTCAAATCACTGGATTATTCATTTGAAGAACTTGACAATTCTCCTAACCGCGTATTTTTTATTCCAAATAAAAATACGGATTAAAGCTGCCTGAACCGTACCGTAATCCGGAGCGAGATTATTTCATAAAAACCGCACTGCCACAATGGTCTGACAGCGGGAAATAAGGAACTTTAAATTCCTCACTGAATTCATGAACAGCCTGTTGCGTTCCTCTGTATTCGGCATTATTATAATCGTGTACGAAAATGTATCCCCCCGTTGCGAGTTTAGGATAAAAGAAGCGTAAACCCTCCAGGATCGGCTTGTAAAGATCCGTATCGAGGCTTACGAAAACGAAGGTTTCATCCACCTCAGCAGCCGTTTCAGGGAAGTAGCCTTTCCTGATAATGCAGTTATCCGGATTCTTCATTCGTAAAAGCACCAGTTCCACGTTCGTATCAGAGAAATCCTGCGATCCGTCAGAGAAATTTTCGTTGCGTTCTATTTCCACATCTTTCCTGTCAAATCCCTCAAAGGTGTCAAACAGGAATAGCTTGCGGTCAGGGAAAGCCCGTGAAATATCAGCCGCAAAATCGCCCCGGTACACGCCTACCTCAGCTACCGCCCCTTGAATGTTTTTTGCATATATCTCATTCGCACACAACTCCAATGAAGAAACCCGTACGAAGTCGCCATGTACATCCAGTTTTCGCTCGCGGCCCAAGTACATCATCTGCGGTACCAGCTCCCGTTTCGCCAGGTTAAAACCCTTGTAAATTGCCTTTTTTAAATTCATAGGTTGTGTTCAGGGCGACAAATTTACGGCAGATGATGAAGGAATATGAAGCAGTTTTGCTCTCTTAATTTGCACACAAAAAAAACCCATTATTAAATCCTGATATAAAAATCATAAACATGTATTTTTTCTTACATATCCAAACAAATATTTTATTTGATTTTGCAGGAAACGATCGTTAAGATTGCAATTTAAAAAACGCGTCAGATGCCTGAAAAACGACAATTTTGATGAACCTTTGCCTCAGGTTTCTGTTTGTTAATTCAGTTTTAAAATCATTTAATTAAATAAAATTTTAAGCATGAAAAGGTTAATTTATTTATTCACAGTACTTCTAATGGTATCTTCCTGTAAAAAAGACGATCCTGATCCAACTGATGAGGACCCCACACAGGCTATGAGAATTGAGGATGATGTTACCACCAATACAACCTGGGAGAACCGCGTTGACAACCCGGATGAACCTGATTATATCATCGCGAATAATATTAATGTAGATGCTGCGCTGGTGATTGCCGAAGGTGTGCGCATTGAGATGGAATCGGGCGTCAGTGTAGAGGTACGGTCCAGCGGCTCACTCCATGCCGCAGGATCTGCTACGGAGCCGGTGGTGTTTACCGGTGTTCAGGCCACAGCAGGATATTGGGACGTACTTGAATTCAATTCCAATAATCCTGAGAATCTGCTCAGCCACTGCCGCATAGAATATGGCGGAGGCAGCGTTACTTATAAAAACAGTATGGTCTGGTTGCAGAACAGCAACAATGCACAGGTAGGCATTGATAACACCACCTTCACCGGCAGCATGGGTCATGGATTATATGCAGAATCAGGAACTGAATTCTCCGCATTTTCGAATAATACTTTTTCTGCGAATGGCGCTGAGGGCCTGGCAATTTTCGCCAACCACATTGGCAGTCTTGATGAAACCAGCGACTACGACAACGAAAATGAAGCATCGTTTATCCTCGTAGGCGGAAGCACCTTTGCCTCAACCACCACCGTTCCTGCAACCAATGCTGCTTTCCTGATGGATGGCAATTTCGATATTGAAGCAGATGTGATAGTGTCTCCCGGCACCACATTTCGGATGGGAAGCTCGGCCAGCATTGAAGTACATTCCGATGGATCGTTGAATTGTGTGGGAACTGACGGGAATATGATCAGGTTTCTCGGAGAAGTGGAAACGGACAGTTATTGGGACGTGATAGAATTTGACTCCAATAATCCGCATAACAAATTTCACTATGTAGAGGTGGCCCACGGTGGCGGAAGCAGTACCTATGAGTATTCCAGCATTTGGCTGCAGAACAGCAACAATGGGCAACTCGAACTGCAGAACAGCCTGGTAAGAATGAGTGGCGGCTGGGGACTATATGTTGAAGCTGGCACCACCATCATCCCGGGAACTATTGTTGATCTTTTGAGCAGTAATACTTTCGAGAATAATGGGCTCAACTCCAGCAGCGACTGCACCGGGGGATGTGATATTTTTCTGCCTTAATTAGTCTATTTTTTAAAGGAGACCCGGTATCAGCAATGGTTCCGGGTTTTTTTTGGATTTGCTATTCGCAATTAAAAAAACAAAACTGTACCTGCAGTTTTCAATCAATCCGGAATTTACGGCTGACGAGCATTTTTATCCATTATTTAAATGATAGTTACAATTTTTTATTCAAACGCCTTTTCAAGTTGCTGGCCGCGGCTACCCTTTACGAAAAACAGCGCGTCATGGAACTGCTGCCGCTCCAGCCAGGCCTTTAACTTCCCGGCATTCGGAAAATGAATGCACTTCAGTTTGTTTTTTACTTTTTTAAATTCAGACCCGATAAGGATGACGGTTTGCAGGTTTATTTTCTTCAACAAATCCACAATCTCACGGTGCTCCTTTTCGCTTTCTTCTCCCAGTTCGTGCATGTCGCCCAGCACGACTGCCTTTCTGGGATGCGGGTGGTCACCAAAATCAGCCAGCGCTCCCTGCATACTGCTGGGGTTCGCATTGTAGGCGTCAAGGATCAGGGTGTTGCCTTTCCATTGCACCACCTGCGAGCGATTGTTATCGGGTTTATAGCTTTCTACCGCTTCTGCTACATCAGCCGGAGCTACTCCGAAATAATGACCGATAGCCGCCACAGCCAGGATATTCTGCAAATGGAATGAACCGAAAAGATGCGTTTGTACCTCCACCTTTTCCTTATTATAAAAATTAATGGCCACCTTCAGAAACGGGAACCGGTTAAGGATCTTTCCTTTATATTTTGATTTTGAACCGGTGCCATAATAAACTGCTTTTACGGAGCCGGCCAGCTTTTTCAATTCTTCGTCATCCTGATTAATAAAAGCGGTACCGTCATTTTCTTCAAGGAAATCATAAAGTTCCTTGTTGGCCATTTTCACGCCTTCAATACCACCAAAGCCCTCAAGATGATCCTTACCCACATTGGTTACGATCCCGAAATCCGGCAACGCAATTTCTGCCAGCAGGCGATTCTCGCCACGGTGATTTGCACCAAACTCGATGACAGCGATATCATGTTCCGGCCTGAGTTGAAGCAGGCTGAGCGGAACCCCGATGTGGTTATTGAGATTGCCGGGGGTGGCAAATACTTTCAGCTTTTTTGTGAGTATCCGCTGCAACAGTTCCTTCGTGGTGGTTTTGCCATTAGAGCCTGCAATTGCCAGCACAGGAAGCCGCATATTCATGCGATGGTATGTGGCTAGCTCCTGCAATGCCATCAGGGCATCTTCCACTAAGATGAATCGTTCGCTTTTCGCATACGCAGCTTCATCCACCACGGCATAAGCTGCTCCTTTCTCCAGCGCCTGGGCCGCGTATTCATTGCCATTGAAGGCCGGGCCTTTCAGCGAAAAAAATATACTGTCCGGAATGATCTTCCGGCTATCGGTGCTGACGGTGCCCCTTTGCTTATATAATTCGTAGAGAGAGGAAGTTGACATAATCCATTTTAGTTATTAAAATGCTACCCGGTAAAACAAAAAGGGATTATTTCTTTCCTTTTAATATTTGGATAAAGAATACCCTGGCTGCTCCCCTACTCATATTCCACCACTACGCCTGGAGTTTTCGGATGGCTTTGGCAGGTGAGGATAAAGCCTTCCTCCACCTCCTGGTCCGTGAGTCCCTCCCGCTCGTCCATAAAAACTTCCCCGGCTTTGCAGCGGGCACGGCAGGTAGTGCAGATCCCCATCTGGCAGGCATAGGGCGGATCGAGGTCCTGCCGCATGGCTGCTTCAAGAATGCTTTCATCTTCATCCACCTGAATGATCGTGGTCTCGTTGTTCAGGATTACTTTCACCTGATTTACCGGGCCGTCTGAAGGAAACTCTTCGTCATACAAACCGCTTGTTGCTTCCGCAGGAGCCGCTTTGGAAGTAGTTTTCTCCGGCTCACCAATTTCATCGGCCAGCGGTGTAGGGGAGGTAAAATATTCGATGTGTATCTTCTCCTTCGGAACATGCATTTCGCGCAGGGTGGCATTTACCTGCTCCATCATTCCCGTAGGGCCGCAGATGAAGAACTCAGCTTCTCTGGTGAGATCCATGTCTGTGCATTGCTTCAGCAATTCCCGCAACATGTCATGGTTGATCTGTCCGGTGAGGCCGCTCCATGATTCCTGGGGCATATCCACGATATGCGTGAGGCTGAAGTTATCGAACCGCTTCTCCAACTCCTCCAGTTGGCTTTTGAACATGATGCTGTGTTCGTTGCGGTTGCCATAGAACAGCCAGACACGGCTCTGCGGCTCTTCGGTAAGAATGGACTTTACTAGCGAAATTATAGGTGTAATTCCACTGCCGCCAGCCACCATGATGAAGTTGCGCCTGAAACTCTCATCCAGCGCAATGGTGAATTTGCCCATCGGAGGATAGAATTCCAGCATTTCGCCTGCGTGGAGATGATCGTTCAAATAAGTGCTGACCACGCCATCTTCCACCCGCTTTACGCCAATAGTGAGCGGATCGCCCATGGCCGGGCTGGAACAGACCGAATATGCCCTGCGGTGCTTCACATCGTGCTGCACCACCTGCACCGTGAGATATTGGCCGGGCTGATACCGGAACGTGCTCTTCAGCTCTTCCGGAATCTCAAACTGAATTGATACGGCATCCTTCGTTTCGCGGTTGATCTTCGCCACCTTCAGCTTGTGGAATTGTACCATTGGCTCCTGTTTTTGCTTGGAATTTAAATTTAAAAAACCGGGCGCAAAGATAGAAAGCAGAACAGACCCTTACCGCCAAAAGAGCCTGAAGTTTTGAGAAGTATAAAAGTGATGAAACTTTACAGGTAACAGGCATTATAAAAACTCCCGGCAATACCTCAATCCTTATAAATGTCCTCTATCAGCCCCGCATGAATCGCCATGATGACTTTTCGCTTCAGCTTCATGGTGGGTGTTAATTCTCCTGCATCAATGGAAAAAGGTTTCGGCAGTAACCGGAACTGCTTGATCTTCTCTGTTTGTCCCAGTTCGCTGTTGTAGCGGTCAATCTCCTGCTGGATCTTATCTTTCACGGCTTTGCTGCTGATCATTTGTTCAGGCGAATTGCACAGCACGTTATTTCTCGCGCACCAATCCTTCAGGTAGGTAAAATCCGGAATGATGAGCGCAGCCACAAATCTTTCATTCTCCCCGATCACCATCACCTGCTCAATGAAAAAGGATTCGCTGATCTTGCTTTCCAGCGGCTGCGGAGCCACATACTTTCCTCCGGAAGTTTTGAAGATCTCCTTCAGCCGGTCGGTGATTTTCAGGTATTTGTCATCTACCATTCTGCCTACATCCCCGGTATGGAGCCAACCCTCGCTGTCAATAGTCTCGGCTGTGATCTCAGGTTGGTTGTAGTATCCCATCATGATATTGGGACCCCGTGCGCATATTTCGCCATTTTCCAGGATCTTCACCTCCACACCGGGGAGTACCGGTCCTACTGTTCCCAGCTTAAAATCGTTCTTGCGGTTTACTGCAATCACGGGCGAACTTTCCGTAAGGCCGTACCCTTCTCTCACGCCTATGCCAGCCGCACTAAATACCCTGGCCAGCCGCATTTGGAGAGCAGCCGCACCCGTGACGATAATTTCGATCTCCCCGCCTAACGCCTCCTTCCATTTGCTGAAAATGATCTTCTGCGCCAGCTTCAACTGGAAAGCGTACAAGCCACCGTTTTTCCCCTCGTCATCATATTCCAGCCCCAGCTTAACGGCCCAAAAAAACAGGGCACGCTTCACACCTTTCAGCTCCAATCCTTTTTTGATGATCTTTTCATAAACCTTTTCCAGGAGGCGCGGCACGGCAGTAAACAGGTGCGGTTTCACTTCCTTCAGATTATCACCTATGGTTTCCAGGCTCTCGGCATAATATATTGACACACCCCTGTACAGGTAATAGAAACAAACGGTGCGTTCAAAGCTGTGGCATAGCGGCAAAAAGCTGAGTGCCCTGTGGCTGCGGTCAAAAGGAAGCACCTCCGCCACACCTATGAGATTGCTGATAATGTTGTTGTGGTTCAGCATCACCCCTTTGGGATTCCCCGTAGTTCCGGAAGTATAAATGATGGTAGCCAGACCCTCAGGTTTCATCTGCTGCCTGCGTTTTTTCAGTTCTTCTTTACCGCTATCCTGTGCGGCATCCGTCACTTCGCTCCAGTGGCGAGCACCGGGTATTTTATCCAGTGTAAAAATATGTTGCAGGTCAGGTTTGCGCATTTTCAGCTTTTCCACCTTTGCCAGCAGTTCCTCATTCTCTACAAATACGATTTTCACTTTGGCGTCATTAAAAATAAACACCTGGTGCTCCTCGCTTAGCGTAGGATAAATAGGAACTGTGATAGCGCCTGCCGTCATGATCCCGAGATCAATGAAGTTCCATTCCGGACAATTATTCGCGATAATGGCTACTTTATCTCCGGGAAGTATGCCCTGGGCCAAAAGCCCCAACGCCACATGCTCTACGATGTCAGCACATTGCCGGGTGCTGTATGTGCGCCAGGCACCTTCTTCTTTGGCTGCAATACATATTTCATGGGAGCCTTCCTCAAGCTGGTGCGGCAAAATGTCAATGAGTAGTTCGGGATGCATAGTATCAATTTTTTAAACAAGGTTGAAACACGCTCTAAAAATAAGGAAAAACAACATAGCCTGACTGACCTGACGTTTTCAGAAATTTTATATCCCCATTTTCAGGGATGTCTTTTCACTGTTTGCAGGTATTTAAATCAACGTTCGGGCTGCGGATATTTGATCGCGTAAGGTGCAGCTATTTACTCCTTTTGTTTAATTCTCCCCATATTACTATCCAAAGCCTTAACCAATAGCATAATATAACAATGATCAAAGTATGGATTGTAGATGACCATATAATTTTTATTAATGGCATTAAAAATTTGCTGAATGGCGTTAACGATATAAAAATTACAGGCGAGGCACTGAATGGCCGGGAAGCGGTTGACCTTCTGGATAATCAGGAACACCCGGATATAATCCTGATGGACCTGAAGATGCCCGTGATGGATGGCCAGGAAGCTACCCGGCTGGTGAAACAAAGAAACCCTGAAATCAAGATTATTATGATAACTATGCATCTTGCTCCCGAAACGGTAACCCCGATCCTTGATAGCGGAGCCAATGGCTACATGATGAAGAATACGGGCAAGCAGGAATTAATACAGGCGCTGCATCAGGTTTCAAAGGGAGATCCTTATTTTTCCAACGAAGTGGCGAGTGCATTGGTGGCCAGTTACCGGCTTAGCGAGCAAGCCAAAACTGAAAAGGAGCAGCCCATTGAACTTACAGGACGTGAACAGGAAGTGCTAAAGCTCATCCTTGGTGAACTTACTACCTCCGAAATTGCTGCTCAACTCGGGTTGAGTCCGCATACCGTTGATACTTATCGCAAAAACCTGCTGGTGAAGGTGAACGTGAAAAATACAGCAGGACTGGTGAAATGGGCATTAAAAAATAATTTCCATTAAACAACTACGAAAGATGAAAGCTAAAAAAGTAGCAGGCGTAATACTTGGCGCAGGGGCCCTAGGATATGCAGCAAAAAAAATCTTTTCTCAATTTCAATACAAAAACTCCAATCTTATGAACAATGAGTGTTATCCGCCCGAAGATTATGTGGAATGGTGGCCCTATTTCGAATTCATCAGTCCGCTGCAAGTAAAAATTCACATGAAGGTTCCGTTAGAAAATCCCGGACATTCTGCGTCCGTCAATCCGGCCACTGCGCTAAAAAATTACCATGAAGTTGACATCCAAATGACCGGGACCGATGGCCAATTGACCGACTATAATTTTACTGTAGATTTTACAGGACAAACCTCTGCTGTTGTAATGGCTGTGGTAACCGACAATACAGGTAAAAAACGTGGAAAGCAGGTTTCTTTGAGTAAATATGGCAATTAGAATCTCCTTGTAGCCTTTCCAGCTTCTGACTATTTTGACCACATCTCAAATGTCCAATGTTTAATTCCAGTCCAAGATTAAAAGGGAGCCTTTGTTTCTTATTTTTGATTTGGATGGCGGCCGGCAGTAACGCTGAATCTTCCTTGCTGATCACTGAGGCCGCCAAAGATTCGCTGTACCGGAAAAACCCGGTGGAACTGCTTAGCCTGCTCCGCGAAGCGCCTGAGAAAAATATCAGGGATGATATCACATGGATTGTCCGTACGGCATTGCGGTTAAATGAGGACAGCATTGCCAGAGTCTATCTTCTCCAGGCCATGCACCTGGCTGAAATTAACGAAGGTGTCTCAGCCTTTGCCTTGTCCCGGCTTGCCTATTTGGATTTCCGGAAACAGGATTTTATATCCGCCAGGAAAGGACTGGATAAGGCTTTGGTAATATATCAAAAAGAATCAGACACTAATGGAATTGCCTATTGCAAATTGGTCCGGGGGCAAATTTATATGCACCTTCAAAAAAGGCCCGAAGCATTGGAAAGCTTTTATGAGGCATATAAACTGGCAACCTCTCCTGAAATCCGGCATTCAACGTTGCTGCAGCTAGGCCAGTTGCACCATCACACCAATGATACCAATGCGGCTGAAAACTTTTTCTCACGGGCCCTTGATTTCGCAACCCGGCAAAAAGACAAAGTAGCTAAAGCAGAAAGCTATGCTGCCATGGGAATTCTCATGCTGAAGGTCGGGGATCATGAAAAGGCAATGGATTATTTTTCTATTGCTAAAAATATATTCCAAGAATTAAACCTGAATAAAAAGCTGGTCGTGCTTCTTTTAAACTGGGGCAATTGGCATGAGATCCAGGAAGAATATGATAAAGCCCTGGAATATTATGAAGAAGGCTTGACGTTGAGCAGGCAATACCGGTATTATTATGCAATGGGAGAATTATATAACAATATTGGCAACTGTTTTTATTTTCAGGAACAGGATGAATTAGCTAAAGAATACTATTTAAATGCCTGGGAAATTGCCAATAAAAGAAAAGATCTGCGCATAATGGCTGCGGTAACCTTTAATCTACATAATGTATTTGCTTACCTGGGCCAGCCGGATAGCGCATTGCATTATTTACGCCTGAACCTTGTTTTTTCAGATTCAATATTGAATGAAGAAAAACAACGGGCAGTGGTGGAACTCCAAACCCAATATAAGACTAAAGAAACGGCAGACAGCCTTGTGATTGAAAGAAAGAAAGCAGAAATATCAGCCCTGCATCTTTCTGAAGCTAAAATGAGAAACAAGCTTTTCTCAGGCGGTACCGTTCTCTTTTTTCTGCTGGCTATTGCCACTTTTCTGTATTTTAATCAGCGAATGAAACATAACCGCACGATTGCCGAACAAAAGGAAAAAGAAAGCCGGCAACAGGTGCTTGACCTGATCCGTAAAAATGAACTGCTACGGATCAATGCGCTGATGGAAGGGCAGAGCATTGAGCGAAAAAGGCTTGGGGAAGAGCTGCATGATAACCTCGGGAGTATGCTGGCTACCGTGAAATTACGATTTGCCGCCCTCAGCGATAAGATAACCCATGAAGCTGAATACGATGCAGCAACAAACCTGCTTGATGATGCGTGCCGCGAAGTCAGGAAAATTTCGCACAATCTGGTGAGCGGAACCGTAACCAAATTTGGATTGGTCGCTGCCGTCAGAGAGTTGGCTGCCACCATTGACGAAAGCGGAAAGGTGGGGCTTAAGGTAATTGTGAACGGCAGGGAAAAGCAGTTGGAGAATGGCCGGGATGTAGCCATTTACCGGATCATTCAGGAACTAGCCAGCAATATTATCAAACATTCCCGTGCTAAATTGGCCACCATTTCCATCAACTACAGCGCAGATTCGCTGAATCTCATCATTGAGGATAACGGAGTGGGCTTTGAGCCCGGCTCAGAGAATACCGCATCAGGCATTGGACTGAAAAACATGAGGGATAGAGTGCAGGCACTGAACGGCAACATAGCCATAGATTCCACCCCCGGCAGCGGCACCATCATTCTCCTTGATCTGCCCATTTCATAGCTTCGGAATTCTTCCTGCTGTTACATTAATTGCAGGTTCATTATCATCATTATTTTTCTTCATTCTCTGCACAAAAGAGAGTTGAGATTGTTAAATGAAACTCAATGATAATGAACAAAAGCAAACCTATGAAAGCAGTATTGATAGATGAATATGGCGCCCCTGAAGTATTGAAGGTGCAGGAAAAAGATATTCCCGAACCGGGTGAAAAAGAAGTCCTGGTGAGAGTAAAAGCAGCCGCTGTAAATCCGGTGGACTACAAAGTGCGACAGGGAAAATTGCGGCCCCTCAGCGGCAAGGCAGATCAAAAGCCGCTGGGTTCCGACTTCGCTGGCGAGGTGGTGCGTACCGGAAAGAAAATAACCCGCTTTGGCGAAGGCAATGCAGTCTTCGGGATCGTACGGTCGCTGAAAGGCGGAGCGTATGCAGAATATGTTACTGTTCCTGAAGATCAATTGATCCTGAAACCTGATAACATAAGTTTTAATGAAGCAGCCGGTGCCTCAATGGCAGCATTGACGGCCCTGCAGGGTTTGCGTGATGAAGGCAAGATCAAAAAAGGCATGAAGGTGCTCATCAATGGTGCATCGGGCGGTGTGGGTTCCTGCGCGGTACAAATCGCAAAACACTATGGAGCTACTGTAACGGGCGTATGCAGCACCGCCAATCTGGAAATGGTAATGGCGCTCGGTGCCGATGAGGTGATAGATTACAATAAAGAGGACTTTTCAGAAAGGAAAAATACCTGGGATATTATTTTTGATGCTGTTGCGAAAGAAGGATATACCACCTGCGCACCGGCACTTGCCTCTGATGGCGTTTACATTACTACGCTTCCAAAGCCGCAAGCCATAGTGCTTCAGTTGCTGAGCAAAGTGCTGCCCGGAAAGTCGTGCAAATATTTTATGATGAAACCCAATCATCATGATCTTGATGAGGTGCGCGCATTGCTGGAAAAAGGTGCGCTCAAAATCCCCATCGCGAAAACCTACCCGCTTAATGAGATTTCAGAAGCGCATAAGCACAGCGAAAGTGGCCATGCAAACGGTAAGATCATTATTGAAATGCCGGAATAGTGATTTTTATTACCAAATAATAGCGTTCAATTCCAGGCAATAATTCTGTCCGGACTCCCTGTTCTGCTAATAATCCCACTTCCTTCTGTAATCATTGTAAAAGGAGAATCCGAATTTCCAGGTGAGTTGCGGGAGTGCGATGGTATTTTCAGATGTAACGGCATAGAAACCCGCACGGAATAATTGCTTCTTAATCCGGAAGATCCATTCCAGGCCGCCAAATATTTCTCCGTGCCGGAAATCATTTTGCTCCGGAATAGCCAGGAAGCCAGCGCCACCGGCAAGACCTAGGTGCGCTTTGTTCAGCAACGGAACTTTATTGAAGAGATAACCCTGGTCATGAAAAATACCGTTGAGCCGCAGAAACGGCCCGGAGGCGCTCAGCGTTGGCCCGAGCAACTGAAACGAGGTGAGTGGATTGGAGAAGAGGTATGGATCCGATCCGCGGAAATACCGGTATTCTATTACGCGCAGGCTCTTTTTATTCAGGAATGTACCGGCCAGGAAATTCCAGGTGCCAAACCCAAAACGCTTTAATTGCACTTCATGGTTTACCCCGGCTTCCAGATAATCAAAATTCACCTCGCTTTGGAACAGGCCATTTATCCCTTTCCGGTAGCGGAGCGAAAACTCCGGGTAATCAGAGCCGGTAATGATCTTTTTATTCCGCTTGATCATATACTTCTGGCCGGGCCGGTATTTCAACTGAATGCTCACCTCCGATTTTCTGTAGGATTTGAAATCCACCGGTTCATTTAAATCTCCATACAAAACCTCTGACCATTCGTCATGCTGCATATTCGTCAGCGGATCCATCCGTCCATATTCCAGCGTAACTTCACCGAAAAGCCCGTTCACTATTTCCATTCGCTGCGCAACGCTGATGCTGCGTGACCGCACATAATTCGCCCGGCTAAATAGTGTGCTCAGCGATGCATAGTTGTTTACCACTTCATAGTTATCGCCAACATCAATATAGGTACGAACAAACTTGAGCGGCACATAAGTCAGTCCGGCTCCAAGCTTTCCTTTCACATCCTTGTTCGCAAAACCATAATCCACGAACCCGCGGGTTTCCAGCAGGAAATCATTCTCGAATTCTTTGCTGAAACCTCCGCCCAGCCTGTGCCGGTAGCCACCTATGCCGAACGGATTGAGTTGCGCCACCAGCGGATCAATATTGTAGCGGATGCCCTTCCTGTGGTTCTGGTGATAAATTCCCATTAAAAGGAAATCCCATATATCAAGCTTATTTATTTCTGCATCCAGCGAATCAAGGAAAGCATCGCTGATCAAATAGTCCCGTGAGCTGTCCGTTTCTGCGATATACTCAATCTCATTGGCTCGCAGCGAAATGGGTCTTACATCTTTCCACCAGGCGGAATCTTTGTCAAAAGCCGTAACATCATAAGCCTGTATCTCATTATTAAAAAAGCGGGGCGGAAATACGGTATTCAGTTCATAATCAGTGTGAGTTACCAGTGTATGGCCTTTTCTCAAATCGCTTCCGTCCTTTATGGTATAAATGAATTCACGACTCACGGGCATGGATATTCCCGACTGCAAGGCTGCATATTGCTGCTTAATGCGAAAATCCCGGCAATACATCAGTGCTTCCGGATTAATGGAAAAATCCACTTCCTGCAACATCCAGGTGGAATCTTCCACGAGCATGAAACCCGAGAACAAAGCCTCACCGGGAAAAAGCGGGATAACGTTGATTTTGTAAATCTTTTTTCCGTTGCTGTCAATAAACGAAGAATCAAGGCTGAACCTGTAGCTGAGCTCAGCCGTAGCCGCCAGGGGAGATAGCAGTGGTTTTTGGCTCAGCAGGGGCGCATGGATAAGGTTTCGCGAAAAGTTAAAATCCGCACTCCACGGTTTAAAAGTGATGAGGTAAGGATCTTCGTACTGCCGGCCAACCCCTGCTATATCAGGCTCCCCATAGCTAAACCCTACGCTTACGCTCCTGCCACGATAAGCTGGCATCACATCCGAGAAATCATTCCAGGCTTGCGTTATAACCTTATATTTTCCCGGTTTCTGGTAATTTGTTTCCTCCACTGATTCAATCAGCCGCATCTTCCTAATCTTACTCAATTGGGCTCTTGCGCGGTCCATCACGGTAGGCTCCTTCTCTTTCTTCTTTTTCTTTTTCTCCTTCTCGTCCTTCTCGTCCTTTTCCTCTTTTTCCTCTTTCTTATTATTATCCTCAACTGCGGTTTCGGTGGTATCTTCTTCTGCTTTTTCGGCAGGTTCGGGTTTTTTTATTTCCACCGTTATTTTCTGATAGGTCTGGCAGCGGTAATTCTCCACAGCGTCAAAATCATTCCGGCTCTTTTTCCGGGCCAGCCGCATGATCTCTTTACCGCGGTCCACATACGCTGCAGTTACCACAGCCTCTCCCAGGTTCAGTGCCGATTCCTCCAACTGTACGTTCAGCACCAGCGTCTGCCCTTCTGCCAGGAAAACCGTCTCCTCATGCTGCCGATAGCCTACTGCACTAAAAACTACTGCGTGCTCACCGGCCCGCAGGTTCAGCAAATAATTTCCAGAAGCATCACAGGAGGTTCCCTGGGTATTGTTCTTCAGGTACACGTTCGCATAGGGAATGGGCGCGCCTGAAGTATCCGTTACTAAACCCCGCAAGGAAGCTGCATCAGCCGGAAGGCCAATCAAAAAGACGTAACATACGATCAGAAGGATATTTCGCACTGGGATAAATTTACCGATGTTCTATACGCTACGGGCGAAGGAACGATAAGTTACAACTTGTTTTAAAAAAATCCTGCATATTTTAAAATAGAAAACTGTTAAAATAATTTAAATAAATATAATTTTAAATAAATAATTTAAAACACAAACACAATCCATTATCATCTAAAATTTTTCGGTAAATTTAAATGTTGAATACAAAGAATTGCCTAAACTTGAACTGAAAATTAACTTTATTCATTTAACCAATTCAAACATGAAAAACTGGATTTATGGTGGCATCGCATTGCTGGCCACTTCATGCTCATCTCCGCAGGAAAAGCAGGAGGTGCAACAGACGCCCGTGCTACCTTCTCAACATTATACAATAGAACAATTCATGGACAATGCCTCAGTTTCCGGGGGCAGTTTTTCTCATGATGAGTCAAAGATACTTTACTCCACGGATGTCTCCGGAATCTATAATCTCTACACAATTCCTGTATCAGGTGGAGAACATACACAGATCACGGACTCCGACAGCAATTCGTTTTTTGCAATTTCCTATTTTCCAAAGGATGACCGAATGCTATTCTCCAGTGATGATAATGGCAACGAAATCTACCATATTTATCTGCGCGAAGAAGACGGTACCATCCGCGACCTTACTCCGGGAGCCGAAGCACGCTCATCTTTCTTCGGTTGGAGCAGGGATAAGAACAGTTTCTTTTTCCAATCCAATAAGCGCGATTCCAGATTTATGGACGTATATGAAATGGAGCTTGAAAACCTGGAGGCTGAGTTGATCTATGAAAACAGTGAAAACCTTCAGGTCTCGAAAATTTCTGATGATAAAAACCATCTTGCCCTCGTAAAGCCAATCACCACCAACGATAATAATCTTTATCTCTACAACCGCAACACAAAGGAGAAAACGCAGCTAGACCAGGAGCAGGCCGGATACACTCCGGTATATTTTAGCCGCGACAATAGGAGCCTTTTTTACACCACCGATACAGGTGATGAATTCGCTTACCTGATGCGGTATGACATGGAAACAGGCGAACGTGAAAAAGTGGCGCAAGAAGATTGGGATATCATGTACGCCACGCTTTCAGAATCGGGCAGATACAGGGTCATTGGCATAAACGAGGATGCGAAAACCGTGGTAAAAATTCAGGACCTCGAAAATGATGAACCCTTAGAATTTCCAGATGTGGCCGATGGGGAGATCAAATCCGTGCGCTTTTCAGCGAGTGAAGAAAAAATGCTCTTTTATGCGGGTACGTCCAAATCCACCTCGAACATGTATGCACATGATTTTAATACAGGAGAAACGACCCGGCTCACCAATACCATGAGCCCGCAGATTGACCTGAACGACCTGGTGGAAGGAAAAGTAGTGCGCTATCCATCATTTGACGGCACCGAGATTCCTGCGATATTCTACATGCCGCACCAGGCAATTGCAGACAGCCCCGTGCCTGCAATGGTTTGGGTGCATGGCGGGCCGGGAGGTCAATCGCGGCTGAGCTACTTCCCTCTTATTCAATATTTAGCAAACCACGGCTATGCAATCCTGGCAGTGAACAATCGCGGCAGCAGCGGGTATGGCAAAACATTTTTCAAAATGGATGATCGGCAACATGGTGAAGGTGATCTGCAGGATGTAATTGAAGGCAAGAACTACCTGGCTGGCCTTCCTGAAATTGACAGCAGCAAAATCGGCATCATTGGCGGTTCGTATGGCGGTTTTATGACGATGGCGGCTATGACTTCCGCGCCCACTGAGTTTGATGTAGGGGTGAATCTCTTTGGCGTTACAAACTGGTTGCGTACCCTGCAAAGCATTCCGCCCTGGTGGGAATCATTCAAGCAGGCGCTGTATGAAGAAATGGGCGACCCTGCCACCGATTCAGTCCGTCTCCACAGGATATCTCCGCTATTCCATGCAGAGAAAATTAAGCGGCCGCTCATGGTACTCCAGGGCGCCACTGACCCACGCGTGCTCCAGGTTGAATCGGACGAAATCGTGGATGCTGCACGCCAGAATGATGTGCCGGTAGAATATGTTCTTTTCGAGGACGAGGGACATGGCTTCGTAAAAAAGGAAAACCAAATTGAAGCTTATGGTAAAATCCTCACCTTTCTGAACACCTACCTGAAAGGCGAAGAAGAAACAGCAGCCGGAGCGAAGTTGTAGACCGTTTCCCTTTGGCGATTGGCATTTTGCTAATGGCTAATGCAGGACATGTGGAGGGATCGAAGAACATTCCACTGCGAACTCTCCGGATATGGTGGATGAGATAAAGAAAACAAGGTTAGCCCATCGTACTTTGCTTTACCAGCGGTAACCGGAGTGGACAAGCTGCAAGCTTTTTGAAATCAAAAGATGTAGCTTGCGAAAATGGTAGAAGCCGGCCACAGAAAAATAAACTTAAACAAACAGACCATGAATTCAATATTAAAAACATTATCCGCAGTATTAATGGCTACTTTCCTCTCGTGCTCCGGGCAGGCCCAGCAAGGACAAGGAAAGGCCGAAAACATTTCCACAGCGGCATTCAGCCAGATGATTGCACAAACAGAAGGCGTGCAGTTGGTTGACGTACGAACACCGGGCGAATGGGAAAAAGGTACACTGGCAGGCGCCCGCAGAATAAACTGGATGGGCAACGATTTTGAAATACAGGCAGCCAAACTGGATACGTTGAAGCCCGTCCTGATCTATTGTGCTTCAGGAGCCCGTAGCAGTAAAGCCATCCAAAAATTAAATGCGATGGGTTTTCAGGAAATTTATAATCTTTCAGGCGGCATTAAAGCGTGGGAAAAGGCCGGCCTCGAAGTAGTGAAATAATTATAATTATCATAAAAAGTCTGCAACTGCGCTCATAAAGTTTTAGATGGAACGCTATTTCAATATATTTCTTGATTCTTATTCCGGATACTGGAATTACCTGAAGGGGGAAATTCTGGATCCGGGGTTCCATAATTACTTTTATTGGCTGATCGGCATTTCACTTATCGCGTGGCTTTTGGAGATCATAATTCCGTGGCGGAAAAAACAAGGCATTTTTCGCAGGGATTTCTGGCTGGATGGTTTTTATATGTTTTTTAATTTCTTCCTTTTCTCGCTTATTATTTACAATGGTATTTCAAATGTTGTTGTAGAATTTTTTAACGACCTGCTTGCACAGATCGGAATTACAAATATTGTAGCAATCGAAGTGATGGAGTGGCCGGTGTGGTTGCAACTTATCACGATGTTCGTTCTGGCCGATTTCATCCACTGGAACGTACACCGCTGGCTGCACCGGGTTCCGTGGCTTTGGCAATTCCATAAGCTCCATCATTCGGTAAAGGAAATGGGCTTTGCTGCGCATCTCCGCTTTCACTGGATGGAGACGGTTATTTATAAAAGCGTGCAGTACATTCCGCTGGCCATGATCGGCTTTGGGCTTGACGATTTTTTTATTGTGCATATCATCGCCATGTCCATTGGCCACCTGAACCATGCAAACCTCGGCTGGAATTATGGCCCGCTGAAGTACGTTTTCAACAACCCGCAAATGCACATCTGGCACCATTCCCGGAAAATACCTGAAGGCCACCGGTATGGTGTAAATTATGGCATCAGCCTCAGCATCTGGGATTATATTTTCAGGACCGCAGCTATACCGCATGATGGCCGCGACATCCAACTCGGCTTTGATGGAGACGAGGAATATCCTGCAGATTTTGGCAAACAAATTATTTATCCTTTAAGAACCAGGAAAAATGAAAACGCTGAATAATTGGGTCATCATTCTCTTTCTTTGCTTCACTTTGGGACTAATGCCCTACACGCCAGAACCCCATCTCTGGGGCAAAATCAAATGGATAGCCGGGGGCGCAGTGGGAATGCAATTCACTGACTGGATGGACTTCCTCATGCACGGCTTTCCGTTTCTGCTGCTCCTCCGGCTGGCGAGCATGAAATTGTACGGGAAAATAAAAGCTGCCTGAAAATTTAGTTATTTAATTCTTTACAATTTCCAGGATATCATCTTCCCTGATCTGTGTAGATTTCTTCAACACTATACCTTCAGGGGATATCAGGTACATCGTAGGAAAGACCGTAATATTATAACTTTTCACAAATTCATCTGTATATAAAAGCTGTTGCCAGGCAAGGCTGTCAGTTCGTATGGCATTTTTCCATTCCTCCAAATTCTGGTCATAAGCAATGCTTACAAACTCAATGGGCAAACTATCCTTCATCTCATAATACATTTTCACCAAATGTTTATTGTAGAAACGGCATGGCGCACACCAGCTCCCCCAAACGTCAAGCAATATGTATTTTCCATTTAGTTGCGGAAACTTATGCGATATGCCATTGGTATCCACGAGTTCAAATACAGGTGCCGATTTCTTAACCAAAGAATACTTCACTGAATTTAATCTCGATTCCAATGATGCATTGTTAACATAATCAGGATAAGTTTTCAGGAATTTTTCAAGGGTTGTAATATATTGCCTCCGTTCATTTTCAGAAGCTTCCGCATCATCATAATAATAAAAACTCCTGCTTTTCATATCCAGGTAGATTGGGAAGGGGTACATTGCTTCTCTTTTTTCAATTTCTGATAACATAGTATGAAATTGTGGGGAATAGTTGGAATCCTGCTGACCTTGCTTGAGGGAGTCAACTATGTTTTTCATATTATAATCAACTATGACTTGATTATACCACATCATGCCCGAATACGCTTGTTCATTTTTAGGAAGTGCAACAAGATCGTCCATTTCATAAATATCATAGATGCGTTCCATTTCCCGCGTTACCATCAGGTTCATATAAAACAGTTTAAAAGATTTGGCCGCCACTTTTGCCAAATCGTCACCTCCCAGGAAAGTTATAAGGCTGTCCTCCATCAGGTTAAAAGTGGAATCAGTATCTCCATACTTATTTCTAAAGATCCTGAAAAATGTACTAGCGTGCTCATAGCTATTTTCTGACAGAGGCGAAACACCTGTCAAATTCCAATCGCCTGTTTGCGCATTAATTTGTACATCAATGGTGTCACTTTCAAAGAGAAATAGCTCGTAGCTTGATTCCAGGGAATCATCTTCGTAAGACAGCATCATTCGCGTTGGTACCGGAAAACTTCCTTTAATTGAAAATTCACCGGAGCGATTTATTTTTGCGTATACCACATCCGGATTGGCTGTGGTATACGCTGTAAATTTTGCCTCACCATTTGAATTTGAGATTTTTCCTGAAATTAAAAATTCAAAAGAATAGGCATTAAGAGAAAAAAAGAAGGCAATTGCAATTAAGATGAAAATTTTCATAGCTAATGTTTTTTGTTGGCTAATTGGGAATTTGAACAATGATACCCCCGGCACCAAAAGCAAGCTTCTGCTTCCGTGATAAATGAATTGATTTTTTGTTGAGACCCTTAACGAGGATAGCCCCCGAGGCCACAGAAGAATGAAACATCAGGCGGTTAGGGGTTTCTTCCTTTATCATACAGCGCGATTCCTGATCGTTATCACACAAGAGTATTAGTGTATCACCGATATTTACATCAACATACTCAGATTCAATAAAGGGTATAAAACGAAATTCACCCCGGTTGAAGGTTGTTTGCACTTTACCATCCGAAAGTACATTTATGCTTATGTTCTCTTTTTTGCCGAAAAAGTAAACTGCTGCCCGGTCTCCCTGCTTCGGGTCTAAATCAAAATGGCGGCTGAATAATAATTCCTTCCGGTTATTTATTAATAGTTTGACACCAATGCTTTCTTTATATTGAGATCCTACCGAAGAACGGAAGTTGTACCATTGATTGGGAATATAATATGGATTTCCGGTGTTCATAGAATTATCCCTGGGAAAAGATGTTGCTCCTCTATCCTGAAGTTCATTTTCCGAATCCATATTTCCATCCGGTGAATCCCCCTGTATTGGGTTTATCACAAAAACAGGTTCCTGATTATTCTCCGCAGAATCAAGGACAGCTAAAGTTTCCCTGACATCAGGAGACGCGACTTCAGTTGCATGGTATTCATAATACGCCCAAACGCCAAGGCCGACAATGAGCAAAACCGAGAGCGAACCAACGGCCCATATAGCCAACTGCTGAAGTGAAACCGGCCCTTTGGTTTGGACTAGTTGATCACGAAAAATGATTTCCGCAGCCTTATCTACTTCCATTACTTTGGGGGCATCACGCACTGCGGCAAAGTACTTCTCCAGAATATCAGGATGTTCCATCTTCTATCTTCGATTGGTTTCTTTGTCTGTCAATATCTGTCTCAATTTTTCCCGGCCTCTTACCAGCCGCGATTTCACAGCCGAAAGGCCACAGTTCTGGATTTCTGCAATCTCTTTTATTGAAAAACCAGAGATCTCAAAAAGCACTATTGCGTCCTTCTGTTTTTCCGAAAGCTGGTCGAGTGCCTCTGAGAGGATATGGACGTCCACTCCTGCAGAAGGCTCCTCAGCACTCTGTTCATTCCTGGCCGTCACTTCCTCAAGGCCCGATGTTTTTCTTGCCTCCCGGTAATACTTCATTCGCACCCTGGAAGCAATCCCAATCAGAAAACCTAATATGGCCGCCCTGTTCCGCAATCCTGGAAAGCCCTGCACTGCTGCCAGGAGGGTTTGGGCCAATATTTCCCGTGCATCATTCTCATTGCCTGTTGTGGCCAAAACGTACTTCTCTACTTTACTGTGAAGCGGCTTATACAAACGGAAGAATTCTGCATTCCTGCTTGCCTTTCCGGCTGTATCAGTTCCTGAATCTTGAAGCTCCAACAATCGCCTTTCTTTATAAGTGCTTTTAGCCCGGGGAAAAGTCGCAAATGAATTGAAAATAGTTCAATACCTTAAAACATTTGTATCCTGAAGCCACTAATTTTGGCAGGAGAAGTAATTTTTCTTTACACGAAATTTTCCGGGTTAATGAAAACTATAGATGGATACATCGCCAAAAACAAAACATGGGAGGAAGCGCTGATTTTCCTTCGCAGCATTCTTCAGGAAACCGAATTACAGGAAACCGTAAAATGGGGCATGCCGGTTTATGTAATTAATAATAAAAACGTACTCGGAATCGGGGCTTTTAAGTCTTATGTGGGTTTGTGGTTTTATCAGGGCGTTTTTCTGAAAGACAGGCAGAATAAGCTGGTGAATGCGCAGGAAGGCGTGACTAAAGCTATGCGTCAATGGCGTTTTAACTCGTTTGATGACTTACGGGCCGATGCCGACCTGGTCCGTGAATATGTAGAGGAAGCTATCGCCAACCAACTTGCAGGAAAAGAATTGAAGCCGGAAAAGAAGAAACCACTGGAAATGCCCGCAGGATTTAAGCAGGCGCTGGCTAAGGATGCAGAATTAAAAGATGCCTTCTCACGATTTACCCCGGCTCGCCAAAACGAATTCATCGAATATCTGCTACAGGCAAAGCGGGAAGAAACCCGCAAAAAAAGGCAGGAAAAAATAATTCCTTTAATAAAGCAGAATATCGGCCTCCACGACAAATATAAATAAGATCAAAACCCTTAGTGATACTTTGTGCCTTCGTGTCTAAAACCCCAATAAAAAACCTTCGTGCTACTTCGTGTCATAGTGCCTTTGTGTCTAAACCTTTACATCTCCACCTAAAAAAACCCTTCGTGTCATAGTGCCTTTGTGTCTAAACACGTTTGGATCCCGCACTATTGAAGCTGCTCAATTGCAGCATCCAGCCGCTGCACGATCTCCTTTTGCCCCAGTAACGAGATCATCTCGAAAATAGCCGGGCCATAACTGAGGCCGGACACGAGTACGCGAAACAACTGCATATACTGGCCGCCCTTTACCCCCATGTTGTCAGCCGTGGATTTGTAGGTATTCTCAATATCTTCTGCTGTGAAATGAGAAAGGTTGTAAAGATTCTCCTTCAGCCGGACGAAGAATTTCAGCGCTTCAGCATTCCATTTCTTTTCGATCACCTTTTGATCATACTCTTCAGGAGCCTTAAAAAAGAAACTGCCCATTTCCCAAAATTCATTAATAAACGAAGCCTTTTCCTTGATGAGGGCACATGCTGCTGCAATATATTCCATCTCAGGATCTACGCCCTGCTCACGAAGAATTGGCCTGAAGCTGTGAGCCAATTCCATATCGTCTTTATGGCGCAGGTGCTGCTGATTGTACCACCGCGCCTTCTCAGGGTCGAATTTCGCCCCGCTCTTGCTCACCTTCTCTATAGAGAAAGTATCAATCAGTTCATCAATCGAGAATACTTCGCGGTTATCTCCCGGATTCCAGCCAAGCATGGCCAGGATATTCACCATAGCTTCGGGGAAATATCCGCTTTCGCGGTAGCCGGTAAAGGTCTCCCCGCTTTCAGGATCTTTCCAGTTGAGCGGAAACACTGGGTATCCACCCTTTGCGCCATCCCGCTTGCTGAGTTTTCCTTTGCCGTCCGGCTTCAGAATGAGCGGAAGATGTGCAAACTCCGGCATCGTCTCCTCCCAGCCCAGGTAGCGGTAAAGCAGCACATGCAGCGGTGCGGAAGGCAACCATTCTTCCCCCCGGATGACGTGCGTGATCTTCATCAAGTGGTCGTCCACAATATTGGCCAGATGGTAGGTTGGCATACCATCACTCTTAAACAGCACTTTGTCATCAAGCTGTCCGCTCTGCACCACAACCCAACCTCGGATCATATCTTTTAACCGTACTTCTTCCTTTCGCGGCACCTTAATCCGAATCACGTAAGGATCATTGTTCGATAGCCTCGCTTTCACTTCATCAGCAGGCAGCGTAAGGGAATTTTTCATGTATTCGCGGCTCACGTGGTCGTATTTCGGGTTGGGAACCCCCGCCTTGCTCATGCGATCCCGCATCTCTTCCAAATCTTCCGGAGTATCAAATGCATAATAAGCCGTGCCTTCCGCGATCATTCTTTCTGCGTATTCTTCGTAATGTTCCTTTCTTTCGCTTTGGCGGTACGGCCCGAATGGCCCAGAAGCGTCCGGTCCTTCATCCGGATGGATGCCTGCCCAATGCAGCGCCTCCCGGATATATTCTTCTGCACCCTTTACGTAGCGGTTCTGGTCAGTATCCTCTATCCGGAGGATGAAATGTCCTTTATTCTTTTTAGCAAACAAATAATTGTAGAGGGCCGTCCTGACACCTCCAATATGCAATGGCCCGGTAGGGCTGGGCGCAAATCGTACCCTGACTTCTCTGCTCATTTTCCTGGCTTTTAAATGGGTTCACAAAGGTAAGCGCTGCCTGCGTTTACCGGTTTCCGCATAATTTTAAATATTCTGTTTAAACTTTATAATCTCAAATAATTAATCCTGCTATTTAAATAATGTTTTGATTTTTGGAATTTAATAGCAGGAGAAAAATTTACTGGCAGGAATTCTATGTAAATAATTTCCTGATAATTTTTCATGACAAAAATGGCTGGTCAATCTTTAGCCAACGTTTTCAGGATAAACTGCTTCAACTGATTTCTCTGCTCCGTGAGTGTCGCAACAACTTCAGGCTGCTTTTTCAATAAGATTGCGTACCGGCTCCTTGCTGATGCCAGCCTGAATATGCGCCTATACCGGGGAAAATATAATCCGCTTAGCGAGAAAAGGATGGCAGTGACACCCAATGGCCATGAAACGTAAAATGACATAATACCGATAATGGCAACCCATAACAGGTAGAGAAGTAATCCGAGGACGAGATGTACAGGCGCCAGGAATTCGGGATCCTTAACCTTGCTTGCGGTAATTTGTCCCGCCACGAAAAACGGAGGGAACGCAAAAAATGCGCTCACCAGAAAGAGCGGGGCTCCGATCAGCAGTTCAAAGGTTGGTGAAGCAGTCCCTTTAGGGAAATGAGAATCAGCCAACCTGCATTCTCGTAATAAATCAGTGTATTGCACGGCTGTTTCCTGCAATTCGGCCAGGACGGTAGCCGGAATTTCCCTTAGCCGGCTTGCCAGTGCCTGTTGCTGCCTCAACCGTTCCGGATCATGTGGATTCCACTTATCGGTTTCCTCATTTCGATAAATCCGGAACAGAAGCTCGGCCAGCAGATCCTGCGCGGGATTGTGGATCTCTACGATCAGCTTACGGAGTTCTGCCGCCAGTGTCTCATTAAATTTATTGATGGCTTTGGCCGGGTTGTCTGTATATTCACCCTTTAAGTCCCTGACAGGAATGGGAGGGCCAAAAGCTACCAGCAGTTCGGAGAAAGAACGTTGCGCCTCTGAATAAGTAAACCCGGCCGGTACCACCTGTAAGTCAAGCTGCCACTGCCGGGACTGCTCTGCACCGAATGATAAGCGGGCAACTCCTTTCTTTAGCGGTCTCAGCCGTTTTTCTATCAGGCTCAAGCCCTCCGGAAAAATGAGGATCGCTCCGCCTCTCGCCAGTATCTCATAGCAACGGGCAAATACCTCTTCGTTCTTGCTGAGGTTATCCGGCCCCTCCTGTTGTCTGTAAATGGGTATAACCTTCAGCAAACCCAGCAACCAAGCCGCGAAAGGAGAAGTGAACGCATCGGACCGGGCAAGATAGTGGACAGGCCGTTTAAGCTTAAATCCCATAACGATGCCCTCCATGAACGTATTAGGGTGATTGGAAGCGATAATAATCGGTTTCCGTTCAGGCACGTTCGATTCATTGATCCAGTACAATCGGCTGAACCAAAAGTGTAGCGACCATTTAAGGAAGAATTGAAGCAGCCGGTAGAACACGTGTGGGTATTTAGCGGACTATGGTATGAGCTGCGGATTGCAAGGCGATTCCATCACTAAAGCCGTGTTCATCCACGGTCAGAATCAATCCGACTTTCAAAGCGGATTTTATGTCTTCTCTTTTGCACCAATCAGGAAATTTCGCTTGCGAGTTCTCTCTCATTTCCTTAACCATTAATAATTAAGCACTAATCATTCTTTTTAAGTTTTTTAATATCCACATTGAAATAGTTCATTGAACTGCCCGACTTAAAGCGGTCATCATTAAGCGTAAAGCCTTTGATGATATATTCCTTTAAACGCTGGGTTGCCCAAATTCGGAATTGAGTACCTTGAACAGATTTTACACGATAGCCTACCGAAATGATAACGTCTAAATTGTAAAAATTGGTAGCATAGTTTTTACCATCTGATGCAGTTGTTCGGAAATTCCGAACAACTGAATTTTTATCCAATTCTCCTTCTTCAAAAACATTTGTAATATGCTCGCTAATAGTAGCTTTAGACTTCTGAAACAGATTTTGCATCTGTTCTTGGGTTAACCAAACAGTTTCCTCCTCTAAGCGAACATCTATCTTGATGTTGCCGTCTGGATTTTGATAAATCTGGATTTCGCTGCTCACAATAATAAATTGTTAATAAGTTTCTTCGGTGGATTTCATTCTGCTACAATTTCATTTTCAGGCTCCATTTTCATTCTCAAATTCTAGCGACCAATATTTTCTGTGATGAAGTATCCTTTTAAACACATCTAAATATGACGTTCTCACAACTTAATGACGGAAACTCAAATCTACTGGTTCCTGCAAATTTTCAGGGTGATAAAAATTTAAGTTTCAAAATATTAGCTCCTATCCTTTCAAATCATAAATTTTTCTTTGGCTCAAATTCCTTGCTCGTATCCAAAGTCTGTTTCAAACGCGGATTGTGCTGCTGCGGTGGTGGCTAATTCATCACAGCGCTCATTTTCAATATTGCCGGCATGGCCCTTTACCCATCTGAAAGTAACTTTATGCTGCGGATATACCTTCAGGAATTCCTGCCACAGGTCTGGGTTTTTCTTGCCTTTGAAATTTTTCTGTTGCCATCCAAAGACCCATTTTTTCTCAACCGCATCCACCACGTACTTGCTGTCACTGTAGATGACCACATTTAGGCCCGGCCTCTTCAGTGCCCGCAATCCTTCTATTACGGCAAGAAGTTCCATTCGGTTGTTGGTGGTTTTTTTAAAGCCCTTGCTCAATTCTTTCCGTAACGTGCCGTATTTCATGACGACACCGTAACCACCAGGTCCGGGATTATTGAGTGCAGCACCATCAGTATATATAACTACAGGAGGATTGGCCATTTGGAATTTCAGTTTTGATAGGGTTGAGAACCTGCGGGAAAAGGACGGTTTTAAAAAGCCCGGCCCACTCCAATTACGTATCGGAACTGGAAATTCTCTTCCACTGCCGGAGTGTGGCTCAGGAAGAGCGGAAAATCCACGCGGATGTGGAGAGGCGATGCTTTTTCAATGTTAAACCAGTTGTGGATCGAAAAAACTGCACCGATCCCCGCATCGGCCCGTGGCTCCGCAAATTCAAGGCTTTCGCCAATGTCATTATAGTTCATCACCCCAACATCAGCAAATAAATAAGGGGTCATGCGCAGGAATTTTTTCAGCAGTGGCGGACGAATGGGAAACCAATTTCCAAACTCCACCTCAAGGTTCAAGGCAGCGCCTGTAAATCCTTTGTAAACGAGAAAGATATTCGTGTCAGGATCAGCGTGTGGCGCCAGATAACCGCTGTAGCCGCGCAGGTTCAGTCCTCCGCCATGGTGTAGGTGGTTTGTTTCAATGCCGTATCCCAACCAATCATCCGGGAAGAAACCGCGTGATCGCATGTATTTGTCATCCATCAGGTCCACAGGGCTGGCTCCGGCCAGAAAGAGCATGGATTCATCCGGTTGCCGCGTACCTCCGGAATGGGAGGCAAAGAGGCGGTTTTTAATCCAGAACTTTTGCCAGTAAAAGCGATTTTGCCATTCTGCCCGTGCCGTGTAGTAGTTATAATCCTTCGTAAAAATAGAGGTTTCTACACCAGCGGTTACACTGCCGTTGCCTTTGGTTAAAGCATAATTTTTCCGGTAGTCGAGCGAGAGGGCTGTATTGTTATTCGCGGGCTGCCATTCGTCAGGATAAATCAGGTAATCCAGATCGCTGGAATCCGGTCGCAACCAGGTGTTGATGGAGAGGCTGAGGCTGCGCCCTTTGTGCAGATCGCGCTCCAGGCCAATGTTGCCACCGGTGAGTCCATCCAGGTGTTTCAAACCCAACTTCAGCTTCAGGGCAGGGTCTATACTCAGCAGTTGTGTTTCATATTTAAAATTGAAAGAAAACTGATCCTGCCATTCGTCATGAGCGACTGTCTCGAAAGTATCTCTTTTTAATAATCCTGTATTGTACCAGGCCGTGAGATGGAATTTATTGAGGATATTTTGATACCCGCCATTGAGGTGCAGACCGGCCTTTATTCCATCCACGGAATTGTACCATACATCTGGTCGCCAATTCATGGAGTAATGTTCCCAGTCAGGTGGCTCATTATATGGTTTTTCAAATTGCAACTCTGTGTTGCATGATTTCTTGTTGTCCGGTAGGTATACATCAGCCATCCGGTGGGAAGGATCAATCTCTACATCATCAATTTTTTCATTCATGCTTATTACGGCTTCGTATTCAGGATTCAGCTTTTCACCCCATCCAATCCATCGCGGGAGTATAAAGGCATTGGTCTCCTTCTCGAACCAACTATTGGGAATATAAAAGTCATATTCAGTGCCCGACTTACCCGTCACACGCAGATCAATTGGCATCTGCATTTCTGCTTTCCGCTTAAGTTTAATTCTGTATACATAGATCTCTGTATCAACATTCTCTCCTTCCGGTAATTCCGCTTTCACCTCTTTCTCAAGGCTCCGGTCGCGGCTCACGCTCTGGATGGCGTAGTCAATATGCTTGTTGGTGGTCCACCATTGGTCGAAAAACCAGTTGAGATCAACGCCTGTAAAGCTGATGACTGAATTGCGAAAATCCTCGAAATAAGGATGGGCGATTTTCCATTGCTCCACATAATTCTGCATTGCCCGCTGAAAAAGATCATCTCCCAGCACATATTGAAGATTGTAAAGCATTGTGCCGGTTTTATAATACACATGGCCATAGCCGCCACCGTGGCGGATAGCTCCGCCAAAATCATCACTATGGGTATTCAGCACTGCATCCCGGTTCAGGATCGCATCCCGCAGGTATGGCCCATAGAGGCGCGCCATTTTGAATTCCTGATTCTCGAAATTTTTCCCTGCCCATTTCGGACGTCCATAAGCCGGACTATTACCATCAAGTTGCTCCAGGCCCCACACCGTGAGGAATTGCGTGAATCCTTCATCCATAGAAGCACGATATGTCTCGTTATTTCCCAGCATCCCGAAGAACCACATGTGTCCCACTTCATGTACCAGCAAACTGTTATAGGAAGGTTCCCTTCCTCTGTCCAGCGTCATCATGGGGTATTCCATTCCGTCTTCGGCATCTGCCACGATAATTTTCGGCCAGGCGTAGAGGCCAAAATCCCGTGAAAATATCTGGATTATGCGCGAAGTGTACTCGGCTGCACCCTGCCATCCGGCAGCATTTTGCTCTCTGGCAAGTGCCACTGCCTTAATATCGTTCCACTCCACTTCTGCAATACGGTAGGTGGGATCTGCCGTCCAGCCAAAATCATGGACATTGTTGGCAAAAAACCGCCAGGTCTTGGTCTGTCCCGAATCCACCGGAATAATTTCGGAAGGCATGGAACCAAAGGGTTTATCCTTAAAATTAGAAATATCCAGCTTTTGCCTCAGCGCTTCAGGGAGCAATTCATCGCGGTTCAGCAGCACTCCTGTACCATCCACAATGTAGTGGCTGGGAAAAGTCAGGTCCACCTCAAAGGTTCCGAAATCGCCATAGAACTCACGGCCAAGATGCTGGTCCGTGGTCCAGCCAAATTTGCGGTCGTAAACCGAAATACGCGGATACCAGTGGACACCATTATAATGTTTTGACCCGTCTTTGTTAAAGAACATTTTCATCCTTCGCCTGACGCTTCCTATATCAAAGAAAGTGGCGAATTCAATATCGAACGTAACGGAGTCATTCGGGAGCAGGGGCTGCGGCAGTTGAACGCGCAGGATGGTATTATCCAGCTCGGCCTGCACTTCCTGCCCGTTGGCTTCCAGCTTTTGTATGGTAGTGCCATATCCTTCGCTCTCATAGAACCCATACCGGATATTCACTTTATTATTTCGCTGAAGCTTGTCATAATAAGCGCCCGGCTGAAATGCATTTTGGTACAAATGAAAGAAGACCTCGTGCAGCGTATCAGGTGAATTATTATAATATGTAAGCTCCTCTGTTCCTGAAATAATATTTAGCTGATCATTCATTTCTGCCTTAATCCTGTAATGCACATCCTGCTGCCAATATCCGGGATGTGGCATTTTGTTCTTCCAGTAAAGACTATTAGCAGGATTGCGATAATTCAGCAGATAATTACTGCTTTGGCCAAAAACAGAAAATGAGCAGATCAGTACCAGGGCAATTACAAGCAGACTTTGTTTCATTTTTGAAAATTAATGTCGGGTTAAAACTAAATTTTTGAAAAAGTGATCGGTGTCGGGTAAGAAAACAGCAAACCAGTCATAATACCAGCTTAGCTACCAATTACTATAATATTGAGAAGCTTTAAGTGAATTTACCATTGTACTTAAGCTTAAGCTCATTGACGATGTGGCGGATTTCCTGTTCACGACTGCGCTCTGTGATGAGCAGCAAATTATCGTGCTCCACCACGATCAGATTCTCTACTCCGTTGAGGGCTACCAGCTTGCCGTCCGGCACCATAACGAGGCTTCCGGAACTGTTGCGCAAATAAACATGATCTCCTTTAACCACATTTTGCTGGCTGTCCTTTTTCATCAGCGTGTATACAGCATCCCATGTTCCTACATCGCTCCATTCAAATGTTGCCGGCATCACGTATACGTTGTCAGCCTTTTCCATAATGCCGTAGTCAATGCTCACAATGTTGCTGGTTTCGTAGGTTTTGGCCACGAAAGCCTTTTCCCCTTCTGTACCATATAATTTGCTGCCTTTGTTAAATGCCTCCTGAAGCTGCGGGAGGTGTTTATTAAAGGCATTTTCGATGGAACGGGCACTCCAGATAAAAATCCCGGCATTCCATAAAAACTCCCCGGTTTGCAGGAAGTATTCAGCCATTTCGCGGTTGGGCTTTTCTGTAAAGGTTTTTACTTTAAAAAAACCCTCTTTATTCCGGTCATCATGAAACTGGATGTAGCCGTATCCCGTATCCGGGCGGGTGGGCTGGATGCCCAGCGTTATCAACACGTCATTATTCGCTGCAAATTGTAAGGCTTTATGAATTGAGGTTTCAAACTTTGTTTCATCCATAATAAGATGATCAGAGGGAGCCACCACCATAGAAGCATCAGGATTCTTCAGCTTAATGTGTTGCAGCGCAAAAGCGAGGCATGGGGCCGTATTTCGCGCCATGGGTTCTCCCAAAATCTGGGTGTGACCGATTTCAGGCAACTGGCGCTTAACAACTTCACGATAGCGCTCATTGGTAACGATGTAAATATTTTCAGTCGGGCAAATGCTGCTGAATCGCTGAAAGGTCTTTTGGAGAAGTGTGCTCCCGCTGCCCAGCAGGTCGTGGAACTGTTTAGGATGTTCCTGCGTGCTCATGGGCCAGAATCGGCTGCCAATCCCTCCTGCCATGATCACCGCAAAGTAATTTTTATTCAATTTCACTTTGTTTTAATTGAGTTAGCTGTGTTTTTAAATAGGTAGCTGTCAATTCATATCTGCGGTATTTTAATTTGTTCAAATAAGTCCTTCGCGGTTCAGGTCATGAAAATGAACCATCCCAATATACCGGTTATGCTTCATCACAATCAATTGCTGAACTTTGTTTTCGCGGATAATCCTGAGTGCCCTCACTGCGAGTGCATCATGCTCAATGGTGTGGGGATGAGGCGACATGATATCCCTGGCTGTTACCTTCGTAAGATCGGCATTTTTCTCCAGCATTCTGCGTAAGTCGCCATCCGTTATCATTCCCTGAAGTTTTCCATCTTCCATTACGGCCACGGCCCCCTGTCGTTTTGAGGTTATTTCGAGGATGATCTCCTGCAGGCGGGCGTTGGCTTCGATTTCCGGTTTCAAGTTCTGATCGGTTATATCTTCTACGCGCAGGTAAAGACGCTTGCCGAGCGCTCCTCCCGGGTGGAAGCGGGCAAAGTCCCGGCTTCCAAAGTCACGGATGCTGAGTAGGCAAACCGCGAGTGCATCACCCATCGCCATTTGAGCTGCAGTGCTGGTAGTGGGAGCAAGGTTATGAGGACATGCCTCCACTTCTATTGTCGTATCCAGAATGCAATCAGCCTGCTGAGCCAGGTAAGAATCCGGGGCGCCAACCATTGCTATAAGGTGATTTCCCCCTATCTTCAGCAAAGGCACCAGCACTTTTATCTCTGCCGTGTTACCGCTTTTGCTGATAATAATCACGACATCATCCTGCTGTACGATGCCAAGATCGCCATGCACTGCATCAGCCGCATGCATAAATACTGATGGTGTGCCAGTGCTGTTGAGGGTAGCCACAATCTTTTGAGCAATCAATGCACTCTTTCCAATACCAGAAATAATGACACGGCCTTTGGAATTGTAAATAAATCCCAGCGCGCGGTAAAAGTCCTGATTGATAGCCTTGCGTAGGTTCAGAATTGCCTGCGCCTCATTATCAAGAACACCTGTTGCGATCCGGGAAATTTCTTCGTATGACTTCATTAAAACCGGAAAATGGATTTTTGGGCAAATATAACTGATAGCTTGTAGCTGCATGATTTGCCGTGGAAATGCGATCTGCAAGATCAACTATGCGTACAGGCTGGTACTGAACCTGAACAAATCCATTGCAAGGGCTGCAATCAAGGTCGGAAATTTATTCATTTTTCAGGCAATTATTGGATCACCACATGAATTGCTTACAATTTGACTATACCAAACTTTTTTGATTTTAAATGAATAATCATATCTTTCAAGCTGCTCTCGAATAGCACGTTACACCTGTGAAGAATTGATTGACCCATATTGGTAAACATAGAAAAATAAGAACATAGAAAACTTATACGTTAAATTGGGACAGCAAATTCATGGATTTATTTGTTAATTACTATTAAAAACTAAAAGGGAATATCAGATGAAAACGCTATCAGAAAACTGGTTTTTTGAGGGAAGAGTAGATTTTGAGTATAAGAAATATATTCTTCTGGCCTATTTACAGGAAGTGGACAGGAATTTTTCGCTTACCAAATTATACCCGCACTTAGCACTGCTTGTGCAGCAATATGCCAATCTAAACAAGTTCCTGGAAGAAAAGCGGGAACTTCAGGATCAGTTTCCGACTGACCTGGAGAAATTTGATTCAAAGCAGTTCAGGCTCATCTATAAGAAAGTGATCAATGATGATGACTTAATGGATGAACTGGAGGCGATCGTGGATTTTTCCAGAGGGAAGATCAAAAGCTGCCTGGAAGAGGGTAAAGAGATCTATGAATTTATTGAGAAACACATTGCGTTCTCTACGGTGGGTCTCGTGCCGCTTGATCTGGAATACGGGCTGCTGCTCTTCCGTTGGGGGAAAGACAGCACGATGCGGGTGTACCGCTACAAGGTTGGGCTGTTTGAAAGCTTCGGTGAAAATTACCGGACGATTGCCACACAATTTCTGCGTGCGTATGAAAGCACTTCCTATGCACCCGGCCTTAAAGTTAAGGAGAGCGTGATAAAGGAATTTGCCCTGGAACAGCCGCCTGCCACTTATCTCTTCGAGTCTGAATTCGAGTTGCCGATGGAGGAAACTTACCTGCCCATCGCCAAGCGGATGCTGGCAAGGCACATCACCATTGCGGCCTGAGCATTCAAGGTTGCGGTTTCACTGTTTGGAATATTCCCTCAGGATAATCCACACGGGAAAGATAGAGGCCGTCCGGCTCTAAGGCTCTTTTGCTAAGGTGCCTGTCTTTGCTTTTTAGTATATCGTGGAAACGTTCCAGAGGCATTTTATCTGCCCCGGTTTCCAGCATCGTTCCCGTCAGTATACGCACCATGCTGCGCAGAAAACGATTAGCTGAAATAGTGAATACGTACACACCTTCCGAATACGTCCAGTGAGCTTCTGTTATCTCGCATATCGTTGTCTTTGAATTTCCTCCCGTTTTGCTGAACGCTTTGAAGTCGTTGTACTCAAGGAGCAACCGGGCCGCAGCATTTAGTTTTTCAAGATGCAAAGGGTAGTAATAAAAAGTAGCCAGATTGAGCAGAAACGGATTTTTTACAGTAACAACCTTATACTGATACGTGCGGCTAATTGCGGAATATCGTGCATGAACGTTGTCTTCCACCTGATATAGCCGCTTTGCAAGGATGGTTCTGGGCAGGAGAAAATTCAGCATAGTGGGAAAGCCGGCTTCAAGGGATTGTCCTGTTTCAAAATGCAGAAAGAACTGCCTGGCATGAACACCTGTATCGGTTCGTCCGCAGCCGTTACAGACGATAACTTCACGGAGCTTGGTGCTGATCGCCTTTTCCATGACCTCCTGCACCGTCATTGCGTTCTTCTGCCGCTGCCATCCATGAAAACCACTGCCGTTGTAAGCTATTTCAAGAAAGTAGCGCATAGAGAAATTCCACGGAAAAATGAGGCTTTGATAGACACAAAAGGGATCAGCTTTTATAGCTTTTCATAAATCACAGCTGCGCCCTGACCCACGCCTACGCACATGGTGGCAAGGCCGTACCTGGCGTTTTGTCGTTTTTGCATTTCGAAAAGCAGCGTAGTGGAAATGCGTGTCCCGCTACAGCCAAGGGGATGGCCCAATGCAATGGCTCCTCCGTTTACATTCACCTTATCAGGATCCAGTTCGAGATCGCGAATACACGCCAGCGACTGAGCAGCAAATGCTTCATTCAGTTCTATCAGGTCAAGATCCTGAACCTTGAGGCCCGCCCGTTTCAGCGCTTTTTGGGTAGCGGGGACAGGACCAATGCCCATGATATGGGGCGGAGTTCCGGCCACTGCCATGCTCACTACGCGCGCCATTGGCTTCAGGTTGTATTTTTTCAGTACATCATCATTAACGATCAGGGTAACTGCCGCGCCATCATTTATCCCGGAGGAATTTCCCGCAGTCACTGTTCCGTCTTTTACAAAAGCAGGTTTCAGGCTCGCCAGTTTTTCAACAGAGGAAAGGCGTGGATGCTCGTCTTTTTCCACCATGATGGATTCGCCTTTGCGCTGTGGAATCTCCACTTTTATCATTTCCTCCTTAAACCTGTGTTTTTCATGCGCCTGTTGATACTTCTCCTGGGTCCGGTGTGCAAATTCATCCTGCGCTTCGCGGGTTATATTCCATTGGCTGGCCACTTTCTCAGCCGTTTCGCCCATCGCATAAGGAAAATACATTGAAGCCAGGGTCTTATTCGTGAACCGCCAGCCAATGGATGTATCATATATCCTGGGATTGCGATCAAACGCAGCTTCCGGTTTGGCCATAACGTAAGGGGCGCGGCTCATGCTTTCCACACCACCTGCCAGGTAAACATTGCCATCTCCGCACATCAGCGCACGTGAGGCATCCATTATAGACTGCAGGCCGGACGCACAAAGGCGGTTTACGGTAATGCCTCCCACTTCAACCGGAAGGCCTGCAAGAAGCAGTGCCATCCGCGCTACATTCCGGTTATCCTCGCCTGCCTGATTTGCCGCTCCAAAAACTACATCCTCAATTTCATTTACATCTAAACGAGGATTCCTTTGTATCAACATTTTAATGACCAGCGCGGCCAGATCATCAGGCCTTACAGAACTAAGTGCGCCTCCATATTTGCCTATTGGCGTTCGGACGGCATCAACTATATAAGCGGTTTTCATTACGGTTTTTTTTGGATGGCAAAGTTACCGGATTTCTGAGCACTGACCGGAAATGCTGCTCATGGCTGATTGCGTAAAGTTCTTGGCGATGTAACAGGTTGGTGTAATTTCGCGGCAAAAAATCCTGAAACAATGATCCAGCGAATCCAAAGTCTTTACCTTCTTATTGCCGCAGTGCTTGCCGCATCTGTCCTGGCATTTGACATCTGGAGTGGCGAGGTAGCTCCTGACGCAAACCAGGGCATAGAACAGGTTGTGATTCTGGACGCCTCTGAAATGGTGATGGAAACCACCGGCAATACCGAAGCCGAGGCTGATATGGTTGTTCAAAACACATTCTGGATTGCGCTTTTATGTGGTCTCACCACCATCCTCGGATTCATTGCAATTTTTCTTTACAAGAACCGCAAACTTCAGAACACCATCTCCCGTCTTTGCATGCTGCTCCTTACGGGGGTACTTGTGATTATATTCTTCTATATTGATGAAGGCAAAGCGTATTTTCAGAACACTGACTATGAAAGCATGTATGATGTGGCGGCCTTCCTGCCCATTGCGAGCATTGCTTTCTTCTTCCTGGCTACTCGCGCCATTACGGCTGATGAAAATTTGGTCAGGTCTTCCGAACGGCTGCGATAGCTTTTCAGCCTCCATTGCTCGGTACAGGCGGATTTCAATTGAAAAAGCATCATCCTAATTCAGATAATATTAAATAAATAAATTGATCCGTGTATCTGAATTTTTAATTGAAATTTTCTATTTGTAAATCCATCATAAAGTAAGAATATTGACAAGCAATAATGTAAAACTGAATTTATGAGCACTTATAAAACAATATTATTACTTGTAATGGTGATCCCCTTTTCTGGTTTCCACCTGAAAAAGCAGGAAAGCGGGCAGTTTAAGTTTTCACCCCAGGAAAGTACGATAACCTGGAAAATTATCGGAGACGGCTACGAAGGCAAAATCGGGCTGGCACGAGGAAGCATTGACATTGACTATGGCCGGCTGAATGCCCTGGATCTTAAACTGGACCTGGATGAGCTTTCCGTTGTCATCCCTGAAAAAGAGAAAAAGCAACAAAAGATAATCAAAGACCTTCGGGCGGAGAAAAACCTGAATGCGGAATTGCATCCGGACATAAGCTTTAAGCTCACTAAAGCGAGCCAGAAACCAGACGATGAAGGATGGAGCATTTTTGAAGTCACTGGCAGGCTAATCATTAAAGGAATCTATGAGGACATAACCTTCCCGCTGATGGTAAAAATTGATGGCGAACAGGTTACAGCGACAGGCCAGTTCTCTGCCCGTGCTGCACGCTGGGAACTAAAGGAAGATATTTATTTTGCTCTCGATCTTCATGGAAGCCGCTAGTGCGAAAGAAGAGGCGTAACCGTATTCAAATGAAATATTTCTATTTACTCCTATTGTTTTTAATTCCACCCCTTATGGTTTCCGGCCAGGAACTAACGCCTGAGGATAGGAGCCAGATCCTTGAGACCATGAAACAACAAGAGCAATGCTGGAATAAGGGCAATCTGGAGTGCTATATGGAGGGTTACTGGCAAAGTGATTCCCTTCGTTTTATTGGTAGCCGTGGCCTGACTTTCGGCTGGGAAACCACGCTCAACAACTATAGGCGATCTTATCCCGATGCTGCCGCAATGGGCTACCTCACATTTGAAATCTTAAGTGTCGAAGGAATCGGCCCGCACCATATTTTGGTCTTAGGCAAATGGGCTATTGAGCGCCCGGATGGAAATCTCAGCGGCCACTACAGTCTTATTTGGAAAAAAATCAATGGAGCATGGAAGATCATTGTGGACCATTCCAGCTAACGTCTGTTTTTGCTAATCAATTTTAAGTACAGCCAAAAAGGCAGTTTGAGGAATTTCTACATTCCCAACCTGCTTCATGCGCTTTTTACCCTTCTTCTGTTTTTCCAGCAGCTTGCGTTTCCGGGAAATATCTCCCCCGTAACATTTGGCCGTTACGTCCTTGCGCAAAGCACGCACGGTTTCACGGGCAATGACCTTAGTTCCGATAGAAGCCTGGATGGCAATCTCGAATTGCTGGCGCGGGAGAAGTTCCCTGAGCTTTTCGCAGATTTTCTTGCCCCATTCATAAGACTTATCGCGGTGAAGAATTGCAGAGAGCGCATCCACCGGTTCGCCATTCAGTCGAATATCCAGCTTCACCAGATGGCTTTCGCGGTAGCCAAGCGGATGATAATCGAAGGAAGCATAGCCCCGGGAAATGGTTTTAAGTTTATCATAAAAATCAAACACGATTTCCCCAAGTGGCAATTCAAAAGAGAGTTCTACACGTTTAGAAGAAAGGTAAACCTGGTTTTTGATAATGCCCCTTTTTTCGAGGCAGAGGCCCATCACCGGCCCTACAAAATCTGATTTGGTAATGATGGAACTGACGATATAGGGCTCCTCCGTCCGTTCTATCCGGCCAGGGTCGGGCAAATCAGATGGATTGGTAACTACATGCATTTTGCCGTCAGAAGTGAAAACATGATAGCTCACGTTGGGGACGGTGGTAATGACGTTCATGTCAAACTCACGTTCCAGACGTTCCTGTATAATTTCCATGTGCAGCATTCCCAGGAACCCGCACCGAAAACCAAAGCCAAGCGCCACAGAAGTTTCAGGTTCCCACGTAAGAGATGCGTCATTCAATTGCAGCTTTTCCATGCTTCCCCGCAGCTCCTCAAAATCCTCCGACTCTACAGGATAAATGCCGGCAAAAACCATTGGCTTCACGTTCTCATAGCCCTGGATGGCTTGCTTACATGGATTCTTTACAGAAGTTATCGTGTCTCCTACTTTTACTTCCTTTGAAATTTTGATCCCTGAAATAATATATCCCACATCTCCGGCTTCAATTATCTTTTGAGGCATAGGTTTGAGGCCAAGATTGCCAATTTCGTCAGCATGATATTCCTTGCCTGTATGAACAAACTTCACGGCTTCGTTATGCCGGATCCTGCCGTTCATCACACGGTAATAAGCCACAACACCCCTGAATGGATTGTATACCGAATCGAAGATCAGAGCCTGTAGCGGTGCTTCAGGATCCCCTTTTGGTGCAGGAATGCGCTCAACTATTCCACTAAGAATATCATGAACGCCAACACCTGTTTTGGCGCTTGCAAGCAAAATGTCTTCATCAGCACATCCCAGGAGTTCAATGATCTGATCTTTTACTTCCTCTATCATGGCTCCAGGCAAATCTATTTTATTGAGCACAGGAATTATTTCCAGATTATGTTCCAGAGCTAAAAAAAGATTGCTGATAGTTTGTGCCTCAATTCCTTGCGCTGCATCTACTACCAGCAATGCACCTTCACAAGATTTAATAGCACGCGACACTTCATAGGAAAAATCCACATGGCCGGGAGTGTCAATAAGATTTAAGGTATATGATTCGCCCTTGTATTCATAGTACATCTGGATGGCGTGGCTTTTTATTGTAATTCCCCGCTCGCGTTCCAGATCCATATCATCGAGTACCTGTTCTTTCCGGTCACGGTCAGTTACAGTATTGGTATATTCCAATAGGCGATCAGCTAATGTGCTCTTACCATGATCAATATGTGCAATGATGCAGAAATTCCTGAAATTCTTCATAAGGCAGCAAAATTACATCATTTGACCGCTCCAAACACGGCTGTTAAAGGAACTCCCACAATGCTCTCTAAAGTCATAAAAATATAATTAATCCAATTTCTGACACAGCAAGAATATTTTTTTTGACCATAAAATACTTTCTCTTTTTTCTGAATAGAAATTTTATCATCTTTGGTGCCGAAGGATATAGTTTTATATCTTCTGAATTATCGGAAAACAACAAGATAAAGCGAACACCGGGGGGTACAACTCGCTTTTATTTAGGTGAATGCATTTGGAACAATCGCCTCCTTTTTGCACTGTTATGCAAAAAAAGCCGTATTTCAGGATCGCAGAGAGAACAAATAGAGTTTTCTATTATTTGAGGGACAAATGGCCGTAATGCAAGATGTTGCATTAAATGACACTAAGAAGAGAGGGAATGGATAGTAAGTGGCGCGTGTTAATTGTATGGATAGGACTTCTACTTCACCTGACGGTAGAAGCACAGATAACTGCTGATTTTTCAGTTTCTAATACCCAGGGATGCAGCCCTTTAACTGTAAATTTTACGAATCTTTCTACCGGCCCGGTCACCAGCCATCAGTGGTGGTTTGGAAACGGCAACCAAAGCTCGCAATCAGATCCCAGTGCTATATATTATTCGCCCGGTGTATATGATGTAAAACTGGTGGTTTCAAATGGCCTGGTGACTGACACCTTTGAAATGAAAAATGCCATAACCGTGTTCGCGCCTCCTTCAGCATCTATTACGGCCAGTCCCACTTCAGGATGTGTTCCCTTGCCGGTAAACTTTACGAGCAGTTCCACTCCAGGTTCGGCACCTATTTCTGCTACAATTTTCGATTTTGGTGATGGCACAGTAGATACTTCATCGAGTTCCTCCCATCACTATAGAACTCCCGGAAGCTATTCCGTTATCCTGATCGTAACGGACACTAACGGCTGTAATCATACAATAACCGAAGATAGCCTGATCTATATAAAACCTTTACCCAAAGTCAGGTTTACCGCACAAAATTCCACCGGCTGTTCTCCTCCTCTCCAGGTGAACTTTTCCAATAACACTACCGGCAGTGGAAATGTAAGCTTTAAATGGTTTTTCGGTGACGGAGATTCCAGCACTGCCAAAAATCCCACCCATTCCTATACCTCAGATGGAAGTTTTAATGTTTCACTGATTGCGACTGACACCGCAGGTTGCAGCGATACGTTAACCAAAAATGCACTGGTAACAATTGAAAAAGAAGAGGCGAAATTCTCATATACTCCATCTAACGGGTGCAAGCCCTTGATCGTGAACTTTACAAATACCTCAAGTCCCGGTGATCCGGGCAGCCACTATTTTTGGGACTTTGGAGATGGTGACACTTCAACTGCCAAAAACCCAACACATACCTATACAGCCTCTGGTTCATATTCTGTTAAATTAAGAGTAACAAATGCTACCGGCTGTATGGATTCAATTGTTAAAAGCAACATTATCAACGTCTTGTCTTCTCCGGCCGTTAATTTTTCCGCCAATGATACCGCAGGGTGCAGGCCGCCATTGACAACAACTTTTACTGGAAGCCCCACCAATGGAACATCATACCTCTGGGATTTTGGAGATGGTGATACCTCACATCAAAAAAATCCTCAACATATTTTCGATAGCACGGGAAGCTATAACATCAAGCTAATTGTGACCGGAAGCAATGGCTGCACTGACACATTGATAAAACACGACTATATAAAAGTATTACCGCCTGTTGCTAAATTTAATGTATCACCTGGTAATGGTTGCGTGCCACTGAATGTAGTATTTACAGATAACTCAGTGACTGCGGATGCCATTATATCGCATGAATGGGATTTTGGAGATGGCGCAACTTCAACTCAGAAAAACCCGACAACAATTTATTCAAATGTGGGAGATTTTCCTGTTAAGCTTACAATTACAACGGCTGATGGCTGTGTTGATTCTGCTTTTTATTCATCCGTAACAGTTGGTGATAAGCCTTCAGCAGACTTTACGGTTGATAAGCGTGCCGGATGTATCGAAGATATGAAAGTTGAATTCACCAACTTAACGAATATAAATGCTACCGTTCTGGCTGATACCTTTTATTGGGATTTTGGAGAAGGAGGCACCTCGTGGGATACTGATCCTGGCTATGATTATGATATAGATTCAGGATTTTATACAGTTACCTTAGTTGCCTGGAGCAATGGATGCCCGGATACAGCCGAGAAGATTGATTATATAGAAATATACCCACCGTATGCTCGTTTTTCGATAAAAAGAAATATTTGCCATGCTGACTCCATCGAATTTATAGATGCTTCAGTGGGTGCTACTTCATATTATTGGATTTTTGGCGATGGTGATAGTTCGACCCAAAGCAACCCATCCCACCAGTATCCCGGCCCCGGAACGTATGAAGCACAACAGATTGCTTATAACTCCGCCTATAATTGCTCTGACACCGCATTCAGACCCATTACAATTGATCCTCCTGTCTCCCTGGATTTTGAAGCTGACAAGCAAACAGGTTGTGCACCATTACATGTGAGTTTTACAGGCATCAGCAGTCAATCTGCTGTATCTTTTGTGTGGGACTTTGGAGATGGGACAATAGATTCTGCGGAATCCCCAACTCATATTTATGAAAATCCCGGAAATTATACTGTCACCATGAGTATAATTACTGAAGACAGTTGCGTAGAAAAAATAACTAAAACCCACTACATTTCCATCAAAGGTCCTGATGCAAAATTCAGCACTTCGCCCAAGATAGGTTGCACTCCGCTGCTAGTATCAATTTCTGATTCTTCTACTTCTACTGCACCCATTGTCAGCCGTTTCTTAAATTTAGGAAACGGGAATTCCCAAAACTTAACTTCCCCGGTATTTCAATATGAATATATAACAGCCCCGAAAAACCAAAGGGATGGGTTTACTATTTCTCTTATTGTAGTTGATAGCCAGGGATGCAGCGATACGGCCCGGCAAATTATTCGCCCCCTGAAGCCAGAACCTTCGATCACTCCGCTTCCTGAGCCAAACTGTTCTACTCTGGATATGGTCCTCAATCCTGCCTCTTCAGATACCAACGGCTTAGGACCCTTTCAATATTTATGGCGGCTTGGAAGTGGGCAAACATCTACTGATACTGCACCTGTTCTTAATTTTAATGTTTCAGGAACGCGCCAGATCACATTGATCGTTACAGATAGTTTTGGGTGCATAGATTCTGTTACAAAACAAATAGAAGGTACATTAAAACCATTGAAAGCAAATTTCGGAGCTTCACCTTTAAGCAAAAGCTGCCCGCCACTACAGGCTACATTTTTTAACACCTCTACTGAGGGATATGCGCCTATCACAAAATACGAGTGGGATTTTGGCGATGGCACACATTCCACCCGGAAAAATCCAAGAAAAATATATTTAATTCCTGGACGGTTTTCTGTAAAACTGGAGATTACCGATTCAATCGGGTGCAAAGATTCACTTATAAAGACCGATTATATTTCCCTGGCCGGACCAGAGGGGAGCTATTCCTTCGATACACTGGAAGGCTGTGTTCCTTTAACTGTAGAGTTTTCAGCCGAAACACAAAACGCCAGAACGGTTACCTGGGACCTGGGTGATGGCTCCATCAGAATAGGCGACACCATTCAACATACTTATAATGATGCCCGTACATTTATTCCTTTGCTGATACTGAGCGACAGTTTTGGCTGCACTTACGTATTGCCCCCTATTGATTCAGTGCACGTTTTTGAACATCCGGAAGCCGCGTTTAGCGTATCGGGTGCGTGTTTTGGATATCCTACATATTTTACCGATGAGTCCATTGCAAATGCGGACAGCATTACTTCCTGGAAATGGGAATTCGGAAATGGCGATTCCTCCTCACAAGCGGCTCCTGCCTACATTTATGATTCCTTAGGATATTATGACGTTACACTTATTTCTACCAATAATCATGGGTGCAGCGATACTGTAGTTCAACGAATTAAAATTGGTGGTGTGGGCGCAAATTTCATTACAGAAGACAATACTTATTGCGTGAATGCTGATGTTAAGTTTATTAATAATAGCATCGCTGATACTATTATCACTCAATACAAATGGTCCTTTGGAAACGGGGACAGCTCTTCAGCAGAAAATCCGGTCCAAAGATTTGGTAATTCAGGGCCTCTGGATGTAAAACTAGTGGTTATTGACGCTTTAGGCTGCACAGATACAAGCATCAAGAATAACCACATTTTAATTGGTGATACGGTGCCACCTCCGGCTCCTGACGTATTTCGCGCTACAGTTTTAAATAATTTCACAATACAACTGGATTTTTCAAAATTCAAAAAAAATGATTTTGTTAAATATGTTATTTATATGGCCAATGGTAATGGAAATTTTATTATTTATGATTCTATATTTAATATAAATGATACCTCAATTCAGATTTCAAATCTTAGTCCATTAGATAATTCCTATTGCTTTAAAGTAAACGCTGTAAACGCCTGCGATTTGGAGGCCCCACCAGCAAGCCTGGAAACGCATTGCACGGTGGAACTCACCGCCAGACCAGGCATTCGACAGTCTGTTCTCTCCTGGAATCATTACACCGGATGGGACAGTGTAGCACATTATGTAGTGCTGCGCGAAAACCTCAACGCCCCCGGCAGGTTCGATAGCCTCGCTGCCGTCCCTGGCAATGTCAATTTATTTATTGATAGCAATATTATTTGCTATGCTGAGCATTTTTATAAAATAAAAGCAGTTGAAAAAGGTGGTGGTCGCCAAATTTCCCTTAGCGATACCAGCGGAACCGAGCCGGTATATATTCCTGATCTTCCTGATCCGGAAGTGGTTTCGGCAACTGTAGTGCAGAATAAACATGTGCAGGTATCATGGAAAATACCAGCAGCTGAACCGTTACGTGAGGTCATAATACAGCGCTCTGCAGAAGGTATCAATTACAATGACATTACGGCTCCCCTGCCCCCGGATATTCAGATATTTACTGACACTGATGTAGATGTCAATGCCAATTCCTATTGGTACCGCGTCCAATACCTGGATAGTTGTGGTGATCTTAGTGACTTTAGCAATATTGGCAAAACTATCCTGCTGAAAGTTGACACCAACTTCGAGTCAAAACCGCGGCTTAGGTGGACCCCTTATCAGGAATGGGCTGAAGGAGTAAAATATTACGATATTGAGATTAAGGAAGAGGATGGCAGCTTTACTCAACTGGCAAAGGTGGATGGAGATGATAGTATCTTTACTGACGGCATCAGCAGTATCAACAATCGTCCATCTTATTGCTACCGGGTTGTTGCCCACAGAGATGGAACTGTAGACCATCCAAATCAGAATATAAATATTACAAGCACATCGAATGAAGCCTGCGCCCCCATTCGTTCTACGATATTTGCCCCCAATGCCTTCTCACCCAATGATGATGATCATAATGATCACTTCCATGTAAAGGGCACTTATATACTAGAATATAATATTAAGATTTTCGACAGGTGGGGAATGCTGGTTTTTGAATCCAATTCATTGGAAGACCAGTGGGATGGTAAATTCAAAGGATCCATTCTGCCTGATGCCTACGTCTATATTATAGATGCACAGGGAGCCGATGAGAAAAAGTGGGTGATTAACGGTATGGTGACGATCGTGCCGTAGGCACCTAAAAGGCTCTGTTTTGCTCCAATTGTCCCTAATTTTAATTTACAGAAAAAGGCTAAATATTTGCTAACGGTCGTTAGGTATGGCTGAAATAATGGCACCCCGTAAAACCCAGATCTACACGATCGCAGAGAATCTTTTTCGCGAAAAAGGCTATTCTGCTACCTCTATGCGCCACTTGGCGAACGAAATAGGGATTGAAGCTGCCAGCATTTATAGCCACATTAAAAACAAACAGGAAATTCTCCGTAGCATCTGCTTCAGGATGGCGGATGAATTCTTTGCAGAGATTCACCAAATTGGCGGCCAATACCTGGCCCCTGAAACACAACTCCGGGAATCAATTAAAGCACATATTCGGGTTATTACAAAAAACGTTAATGCCGCCTCTGTTTTTTTCCATGACTGGAAATTTCTTGAGGAGCCAGATTTATCGCATTTCAAAGCAATGCGCGAACAGTATGAAGATCATTTTAAACAAATAATAAACAAAGGAATATCAACAGAAGTATTTTCTGCAACAAATCTCTCTTTTACCACAAGAACATTTTTAGCCGCGCTCAACTGGACATACGAATGGTATACTCCGGAGGGAAATTTATCGCCTGCTGAGATAGGAGAAAATCTGGCGGATTTACTGATGAAAGGAATTCTTAAACCGAAAAATTAAAATAATAAGATTTGTATTAAATTTAAGATACAAATTAAATTTTTCACCTAAAAAACTAACAATTATGTACGGAGGAGGCTATATTTTCCAGGATGATAAAGAAAAACTAAAAGTACAACCGGTTGAGGAAGAAGATCCTAAACTGCTTGATGCTTTTGAGGCGAAAATTGATGCTGATGAAAAGATCGAACCGAGAGACTGGATGCCGGCTCAATACCGAAAACAACTGATTCGGATGATAGAGCAGCATGCACATTCAGAGATCATCGGCTCCTTGCCCGAAGGTACCTGGATCACCCGTGCCCCCGGCTTCAGACGAAAGCTTTCTATTATGGCCAAAGTTCAGGATGAAATCGGACACGGCCAGTTGCTTTATAGCGCTGCAGAAACTTTAGGTAAGCCCCGCGAAGAAATGATCAATGATCTTCTTACCGGGAAATCGAAATATTCTAATGTATTTAATTATCCGGCTGAAACCTGGGCGGATGTCACGGTAATCGGATTTCTCATTGACGCGGCTGCAATCGTAAATCAAGTGATCAATTCGAAGGGTTCGTATGGTCCCTATTGTCGTGCACTTGAACGGATTTGCTATGAAGAATCATTTCACCTGAAACAAGGCCACGATGCCTTTGTGGCCCTCGCTACCGGAACTGAAAATCAGCGCCAGATGCTACAGGACGCCCTAAACCGCTGGTGGAAGCCAATTATGCACTTCTTTGGACCTCCCGATAAAATGTCAGTTCATACGGAAAAGCTAATGCGCTGGAAAGTAAAAATGGCCACCAATGATGATATGCGCCAACAATTTCTCAATACTTATGTCCCACGGGTTTGGGAGTTGGGCCTCACGTTACCTGACCAGAATTTGAAGAAAAATCCTGATAGTGGAGAATGGGAATTCAGCGACCCGGACTGGGATGAATTTTATGAAGTAATCAAAGGGAATGGCCCCTGCAATCATGAACGCCTAGCAGTACGCTCCTGGGCTGAGGAGCATGGCCGTTGGGTTCGAAAGGCTTTGCTTGATCCGCAGGAGAAATATGTAGTTCCTTTTGCGTAAAATGAAAAACACATTAATATCTTTTGGTACCTCAAAATTTAATTAAAAAATGAAAGAAATTTCTTTCGACCCAAGAGTGAACCGGTTGAATTTGCCGGAGAGCGAAGTATCATTAAGTCCGATGGATAACTGGCAGACTTATGAGGTGTTTCATCAAAAAAAACGAGGGGAACAGCATAAGCATTCCGGTATTCTGCATGCTCCAAACGGGGAAATGGCATTGGTACTGGCGAAGGAGCAGTTTGGAAGACGCGGACAAACTTCTAATATCTGGGTGGTTAAATCCACCGACATTTTTGCTACCTCCTATGATGATACTGATATGTTCTCCACTACCCCCGAAAAAGTTCATCGTGAACCAGGAGAATATAAAGTACGTGAGAAAATAGCGGAATACAAAAAGAAAAAACTCAATGGATGATCCCAAAAAAACACAGGCACTGAAGGAGCTTCTGTATAAAATGGCAGACGACCAACTCATCATCGGGCATCGTAATTCAGAATGGACGGGTTTGGGACCCGTGCTTGAAGAGGATATTGCGTTTTCTTCGATAGCTCAGGATAAAATCGGCCACGCCAGGAATATTTATACGATCCTTCATCAACTAGGAGAGGCTGAACCTGACGAAATTGCCTTTCATCGCACAGAAAAGGATTTTCGTTGCTGCCATTTGGTAGAGATGCCCATTGGCGAATATGATTTCAGCTTAATTCGTCACTTCCTTTTTGACCATTCAGAACTGATTCGCTTCAGTATGTTGGCAGGCTCCAGTTTTCAACCCCTTGCAGATTTGGCTATAAAATATCGTGGAGAGATAAAATACCACGTTTTTCACGCCAATACCTGGGTACAGCAATTGGCCAAGGCAAACGAAGAAAGCCGGGGGCGCTTGCAATCTGCCCTCAATGATGCATTTCCTCTCGCCTTAGGAATTTTTGAGCAAAGTGAATATGAGGATATTATAATTAGTGAAGGCATCTTTGAAGGGGAAGAAGCCTTGAAAGCCAGTTGGTTGAAAACCATCACCTCTGCATTGAAATCAGCAAACCTGGAAATACCGAAAGGTGATTTTACGGAACCTTCCATTGGTGGACGGAATGCTTACCATACTGAGTATCTCAAGCCAATGCTTACTGAGATGACTGAGGTTTATCAACTTGACCCACAAGCTGAATGGTAAAAGGTTAGATTGACAGAGGGCATTGAAGAAGAAACGCTAAGCAGAAGTAAATTATGGTCTCCTATAATCTCTCATTTCTTATTTTTCTGAGGAGCACAATTATTTTCACAGAAATTTTTTAATGAGGCTAAAAAATGATTAATTTGGATGGGTATCCGCAAAACTTAAGTTTATATGATTCGCCTAGTCCTTTGCTTCTGCTGCACATTAACAGGTTATTCCGCAACTGCCCAAACGGTCGACTCCATGAAGCATCAACCAGCGCACAATCAACTAGGGATCAATGCTCATTTTCTGGTGCAAACCCTTATAAGCGGTGATGATGCCCGGCCTAGTCTCGAAGTGATTTACAAAAGGCGGTTTGAAAGATATGCCTTTAGAGTAAGCGGTAGCTATGGACGTGTAGGCCAATATCTTCAAGGCTACTATGCCAATCTTGATTCAATTAGCACCCAAAGAGTTCGTACGGTAAAGGAAGGGAATATCAGTCTTCGTTCAGGAATTGAATTCAGACAAAATTTTGGATCCGCGCAAGTCTATTATGGCTCCGATATATATTTAGGTAATCACTTTGGCTATTTGAGAAGAGATTCACTTGATCGTAATGGAATTGAAAGTGCCACACTGGAAGAAGTTCGAGCCAATATTATTAGCTGTGGCGTCCAACCCTTTTTCGGCATTGAGGTGCCACTATCTGATAACCTATCAATCGCTTTCGAAGGAGGTGTGAAAATTTTATATAACACCTCTCGAGTCACTATACTTAATAATCATGGAGTAGAACGTAGAAACAGCCATTTTTACGACATGGATTTTGATCCGTTTATAGAACGAATAGTTTTTTCTTACCATTTCTGAAATTCCAACTCTATAACTCCCACGATTAAACTTTACCTGAATTCTTAAACCCTAACCTGGAATTCAGTTACGTATTATACGATTTGGATACCAAGTTTG
>JBBDIG010000025.1 GCA_040880525.1 Bacteroidia bacterium | reverse complement strand
AAAACGAATTAAATCAGCACTTTAGAATTGCGATCTAAAAGCCTATACCTATAAATTTTTTACCATGGTCTGTATGTCATTACAATTGGTTACAACGAGTTTATATACGCAATTGCCTATATACCCACTTTACCTGAATCCGGAATTCCACCCCGACTTCGTTGCCAAATGTAGACATAATACTTCTTAGATAACCAAATCGTCTAAAGGATTATTTATCTGGCTATTTCCTTAGTGGCGATGTGGGTGTATCTCCCAGTGGTCTTGCTGCTTTGATGGACCAAAAGCAGTCACTTGCTTCCCGCCAATTGAAGCCTACGTTCTTCAACCTTTTCATTTATTTTTACACCATGAAAATGTATAAAATATTAGCAGTAGGGGCAGTTGCGATAATGTGTGCTATTGCTGCATTCTTCTATTTTGGGGAGGACAAGGCGCAAGTTCCACCCGCAATAATGGATAGCGCAGCCAACGACCGCGATCCGAAAGAACTGTTGCAGTATGAAAAGGCGCGGCTGGCAGGGCCTGACGGGCAGATTCCATCGGGAATTCGCAGCAGGGAGCTGATGTTTGCGAAAACGCTGCCTACGGATGCACTTTTCAAGAAGGCGGTGGCATGGACGGCACGCGGCCCCTACAACGTGGGTGGCCGCACGCGGGGCGCTGGCATTGACGTGGCCAATGAGCAGATCATAGTTGCCGGTGGCGTTTCGGGTGGCATCTGGCGCTCTACGGATGGCGGCCTTTCCTGGACCAAGCGCACCGAACCCGGAGACTTGCACAACGTGACAACCCTGGTGCAGGACGTTAGGCCCGGAAAAACCGCTACCTGGTACTACGGAACGGGAGAGGGGTCAGGCAACTCGGCAAGTGGGGGTGGCGCCTTCTTTTATGGCGATGGCTTATTTAAATCAACGGATAATGGCCTGACCTGGAACCAGCTTTCTTCCACGGCTTCTGTATCAAACACCACATTTGAAAAACCGTGGCAGGTTGTTTATCGCCTGGCCACGGATGCTTCAAATATGACAGAAGATGAGGTGTATGCTGCTACCTACGGGAATATTTACAGAAGTACGGATGGAGGGCAGAGCTGGCAGGTTGTTCTTGGCAATAATATGAACTCGTACTTTACGGATGTGGTGGTGACTTCTCCGGGCGTGGTGTACGCCACACTGAGCAGTGAGAGCGCCCAGCGCGGAATCTGGAGAAGCCCGGACGGAATAACTTGGACCAACCTTACGCCTCCCGGATTTGCCGTGGAGTATAACCGGCTGGTGCCTGCCGTTAATCCCATGAATGAAGATCAGGTTTACATACTTGGTGTAACGCCCGGCAGCGGAATGGATTTTACCAATTACCGGGGCGATACGGAATGGGTGAGCCTTTGGCAATATACTTATCTGGATGGTGATGGCGCTGACACCAATGGCCATTGGGTAGACCTGTCCCAAAACCTTCCGAACAAGGCGCCCCGATCTTTCGATAATTTTAATGCCCAGGGTTCTTATAATCTGATGATAAAGGTGAAACCGGATGATTCCAATGTGGTATTTATTGGCGGTACTAATTTGTACCGGTCAACCGATGCTTTTAAAACGCCAGGCAATACAACGCAGATAGGGGGCTACGAAATTGGCACCAGACTGCCGGATTTCCAGATGTACGAGGACCATCACCCGGACCAGCATGATTTGCTTTTTTATCCGTCAAACCCCGATAAAGTGCTGAATCTTAATGATGGCGGCCTTTTTAAAACAGACAACAGCCTGGCGGGCATTGTGCGCTGGCAGCCGCTGAACCGGGGATATAACACTACCCAGGTCTATACGGTCACCATCAATGAGGAAAAGGTGACCAATACGCTTTTTGGAGGTTTTCAGGACAACGGCAATCAGGTAATCATGACAAACGATCCTGAGGGCGACTGGGTAAATCCCTACAACGGTGACGGCTCTTTTGCGGCCATTCCGGCTGATGAAGATGTATATTACCTCTCCAAGCATCTGGGGCGCATTGTGAAGATGAAGCTGAATTCTGATGGATCGCGCGGGGATTTTACGCGTATTGATCCTATTGGCGCCAGGGATTACCAGTTCATCAATCCGTTTGTGATTGACCCGTCTGATGAAAAGATTATGTACCTGCCGGCCGGCCGCAGCCTTTGGCGCAACAATAACCTGGATGCCATTCCGCTCACCAACACGTTCGATTCGATAAGTACAAACTGGTTCCGGTTCAGTGATACGTTATCTGTTTCCACGCTTGAAATTACAGCCATTGGTGTTTCTAAAGCCAGTCCCTCGCACCGGGTTTATTATGGTACCAACAGGAGGAAGGTTTACCGTGTGGACAATGCCAACACGGGAGACCCTGCGCATCAGGATATCACTTTTGTCCAGTTCCCTCCATCGGGATATGTGAACTGCATAGCCGTAGACCCTGACAATGGTGACCACGTGGTGGTGGTGTTTTCCAACTATGGTGTGTATAGTATTTTCACATCATGGGACGCTGGTGCTACCTGGGAGAAATGCGCAGGCAACCTTGAGCAAAATGATCTCGGCCTCGGCAGCGGGCCTTCCGTGCGCTGGCTGGCCGTGATGAAGGTGGATGGCCGGAACGCCTATTTCGCAGGAACCAGTGCAGGCTTATTCGCCACAGACACGCTCTTGGGTTTGAGTACTATGTGGCGGAACATCGGTGCGACAACCATCGGAAATGTGGTAGTGGAGATGGTGAAGACGCGCCAGGCAGATAATCTCGTAGCGGTGGGCACGCATGGCAATGGCATTTACACAGGCCATGTGAATACGTTGATTGATATTACGGGTGTGGAAGAAGTGACGTGGGCAGATAAAATTGGATTGAAAACTTATCCAAATCCTGCCAGTACCATTATGACAATCGAATTTAATACCCAAGGAAAAGTACAGTTGTCACTCTTTGATGAAGCTGGACGCACACTGGAAACCCGCACGGTGGCAAAAGGACAGGATCAAAAGCTTAATTGGGATTTTAGTAAATACCCCGCTGGCATTTATTATTTTAATGTAATCTCGAAAGAAGGGGAGGCAACAAAGTCCCTCGTAATTCAACGTTAAGAGTTGATTATTTTAGTTTAGGGTTTTGATGGTGGCGGTGTTTGTCCCTTTCTGTTTTTAACAAATATTTTTCTCCAAGGCATTTTCCAGGTCCATTCAGGTTTGGTTGGTAAGACATAGCGGTAACTATAACAAATCGGCTATTTTGATTTCATTGTCCTCCTTCCCGGACGCCTGGCTCCAGCCAAGAGGCGACTTGGATTTTCAACCTTTAGGTTAATTGTCTAAATCTCCCAAACAAAACATTAATTATTCGATTTCCTCCAGTATTCGGTAATGGCTTCATGAGCCATTAATGCCTTCTCCGCTTCTACCTCTTTTTCTGCATCTTTACCTCAAAAAAATATTGCCGTGTTAAAAATAGCTTTATCATCACTGAAATATCTCCGGGCGGGGGCAGGCACCAATTCCTTTTATATAGCGGTAAATAGCGCCTACCTGCGGATGTATGGAGATTATCAGCAAATCCACTTTCCATTTTATAAAAAGGAGGGAGAGACTTTCCTTCAATGTCAGCAGAACCTCACTGACTACTGCCTTTCTAAAACCAGCGCTATAGCTGGCAGAGATGTTCTGGAAATAGGTTGCGGAAATGGCATACAGGGAATATATATGATGCAAAGATTCGCGCCTGCGAGCTATACAGGCATTGATATAAACCGCGATAACCTGGAAATAGCAAAGCAAGAATCAGAAAAGTTCGGACTGGTAAACGTCAGATTCATTTTCGATGATGCTCAGAAACTTAGCTACCTCGAAGATAACACGTATGATACAGTCCTGAATATAGAGAGCGCGTTGCACTATCCTGATAAAGGGGCATTTCTCCAGCAGGTTTTCAGGGTACTGAAACCCGGTGGCCACTTCCTCATTGCTGATGTACTGAGCCGGAAAACCCGGTCCTACGGATATTGGGATAGTAAGATGTGGCATTTCAACTGGTCAATGGAGCAATACCACGAGGCCCTCCGGAACAGCAACCTTCAATTAATCTGCGCTGAAGACATTACTCCGCAAATAATTGAAGGGTTTAAGCAACACCGTTACTGGTTTAAGAATAGTACTGCTGGAAATTCTTTAATAAACCGGCTTATAAAATACTGGGCTAAATTCATTTTTAAACTGAACATAAGCGCCCTCCAGAATAAAAATTGTTATGTCATCTTCTCTGGTATAAAACCATGATCTGCTGACCCTCACCAGTCGTCTGGCTCCAGCCAAGTGACGACTTTGCGTAGTTTGAATTCTGGTTCCTGAACCTCCAATACGTTCAAAGACTTTCCGGACAAGCGCTGCTTTAGTACCAGTTTTCTGGCAGCGTTTCATATCCCGCTTTTATCGGGTACGGGTGAATGCAATCTATTATTTGGTCCACCATTTCCGGGTGGTTTAGCGCTTCGTGTTATTCGTGACTTGTCAGAAGGCATAAGCTTGCCCCACGCGAAATACTATTCTACACAGCGTTTATCACGCTTTCTTCCCATTTTTCCACTTTTGATTTTTTCACTTTTCATCCAGATCCTATCAATATTCAATTCACCAAGCTGTACTTTTGGATAATTAAGAATTCAAAAAATAAATGCAATCAGTTCATTATGAAAAGAATCAGTTTAATTCTCTGCCTTTTGGCATTCTACCTGGTGGGGCAGGCCCAGGGGCCGGTAATCACACCTATGGACATTGCCATGATGGAGATGGTGACTTTCGCAGAAATTTCGGAAGACGGCAATAAGATCGCTTATGGCGTGGCCGTACCGGCAGATCCAACCAAAGAAAATGCTTCCACGCATGTCAGGCTCCATGTGTACGATGTGGCGAGTGGAGTATCTACTCCCTTCATTACGCAAAACGGCATTGGCGCACTTCAATTCAGGCCGGGACACAACAGTATTACCTTTATCAGCAAGCGCGGCAAGGACAAAACCAATGCGCTCTATGAAATTTCGCTTTTGGGAGGCGAAGCGCAAAAGATCTATGAGTTTGAATCACCAATTTCCAACTACAATTGGCACCCCAATGGGAATAGCATCGTATTTATTTCCAAAGTAAAAGAAAAGGACAAAGAGAGCAAGCTGCCTTATGAGCCGGAGATATACGAAGAAAACCTGGGCATGTCCAGCGTTTTTATTGTGAGTGTAAATGACGATAACGGAACGGCCAAAAAACTGAACCTGGACCTCCATTGCAGCCAGGCCCGTTTTAGTCCCGATGGTTCGCGCATAGCAGTGAGTGCAGCGCCAAGCGCAATGGTGGATGATCATTATACCAGCCAAAGAATCTATATCCTGAATGCCAGCGGTGACAAGATTGGGGAAGCTGATCATAAGGCCAAACTGGGCGATTTTGTGTGGAGCTACGATGGAGAACGCCTTGCATTTATTGGTGGTGAGGATCAGCACGATCCCATTGCAGGACGCCTGCTGGTGATGAGTGCAGATGGAGGAAAGCCACAGATACTTAACCGCGATTTCGAAGGTTCATTTGATAAACTGGACTGGAAAAATAAATCAGGCATTACGTTTTTGGCGAGTGAAGGTGTGTATACCAGCCTCGGCACGATTGACCTTAAAGGTAAAATGAAGATGATGATTGAGAAAGGCGATGTGGCTTACGGCAACTTTAGCATAGCAAAAGATGGAAAGATGGCGCTAACCGGCAACACGCCCGAACATCCCAACGAGCTTTTTTATGCAAAGTCCACTTCCGCTACACCGGAACGCCTCACCACATCAAATCCGTGGCTAAAAGAAAGGAAGATGGGCAAGCAGGAAGTTGTAACCTACAAAGCCGCAGATGGCCTCGAAATCCAGGGCATCCTCATCAGGCCGGTGGATGTACAGGACAATCAGCGATATCCGCTCATCACTGTGGTACATGGCGGCCCTGAAGCACATTATGACAATGGCTGGCTTACTTACTACAGCATGCCGGGCCAGATGGGTGCCGCAAAAGGTTATGCCGTTTTTTACCCTAACTATCGCGGCAGCACGGGCAGGGGCATCGAATTTATCAAATCAAGCCAGGCAGATCCCGCAGGCAAAGAGTTTGACGACATCATAAATGGTATTGACCACCTGATAGAAACAGGGCTTGTAGATAAAGACAAAGTTGGCGTAACCGGAGGTTCTTATGGCGGATATGCCACCGCCTGGCTCAGCACCCGCCACACAGACCGTTTTGCAGCAGGGGTAATGTTTGTTGGCATCAGCAATAACCTTTCGTTGTGGGGAACCAGTGATATTCCTGAAGAAATGTTTTTAGTACACCTTCGGAAAAGAATCTGGGAAGACTATCAATTTTTTATGGAGAGAAGTCCCATTTTCTATGCAGGACAGGCCAAAACACCCCTGCTGATTATGCACGGCAAGGACGATACCCGCGTAAGCCCCAGCCAATCTTACGAGCTTTACCGCCACATCAAAACCCGCACAGAAACTCCGGTGAGGCTGGTGCTCTATCCCGGTGAAGGCCACGGCAACAGGAAAGCAACTGCCCGCTACGATTACAATTTGAGAATGCTGCGCTGGTTTGACACCTACCTCAAAGAAAGTAGCCAACCGAAACCGCCTGCGAACATTGAAAATACGGGAGAAGGGCAATAGATCCTTATATCTTCATGAATATATTCGTGGATAATAAAGGTTTAAACCACAAGACAAATTGGTTTTAACCATTTTCAATAATTGTGTTATTAGCGATTTGTGCCAGTCCGGTTTTTAAAACCATTGAAATGGTTGGGTTTATTTCGATAACGATTACCTATGGTTTAAACCGTTGGCTATGGTCTGCTTTCTCAGACTTAATCTACCCCTAAAAGAAAAACCCAAGCTTCACATTGAGCAGTCCGTTAGTTTCGTCTTCGGAGAAAGTGTAGGTGCCGCTGAAGATCACTTTGTTGAGGGGGCTGATCCAAACTCCGCCTCCGTAGCCCTGATGCCATTTATCCGAAATTTCATCCTGCACCCAGACACGTCCATAATCATAATGACCGATTAGGCCAACATGCCCCGGAAATAAAATGCTTTTGAAATTGAAAAGATGCAACCTGAGCTCAGTGTTCTGGTAGAAACGCGAATGGCCATAAAACCGGGTTCGCCTGTATCCGCGCAGGTTTTCTGGTCCGCCCAGGGTTTGGGCCTGGTAAAAGTCGAATTGCCCGATATTGGTGCCGCCTCCCCAGCGGTTGGCCAGCACCAGCGGCCGGATGAGCGTGATGTAAACGGTGAATTCAGAATTCAGCGTGAGCCACTGCTTGGGAGCAGGAGCGATTTCCTGATTTGCTCCGGCCTGCGCCTTAAAGCGGATACCGCGCTTGGGATTCACCTCGCTATCCACAAAATGATAACTATATTGGCCGTTTGCACCTAACCAATGACTTTGCGTAAAAACTGATTCCGGTTGATCTGACTGGGTGGAGGCAATAAATGTATTATCCGTTTCCCGTACTTCATTAAATAAATAATTCAAATTAAACTGCAAATGATGATTATTGCGGTAGCGCCTTCTCAGGCCCGGCTGGATGAGGAATTCGTCATAGCGGATGCGGTGAAAATAAAGGCTGCCCAGCTTCTCAGTTTCATTGCCCATTCCAAAATAATTACCTGCATATCGTGGCGTAAAGGCATGGGCTTGCATTATGAAATCTTTATTTCCTATGCTTTCATTAAATTCAGCCGAATATTTAAAATTAAAAGAATGGGTAAGAAATGCAAAATTTCCTAAAATTCTGTGGCGCGTTTTATACGGATCCTTTCTGAAACCTTCTGTAGTGATTTGAACGCCACCGCCTATCAGCACGCCATCATCAATATTATATTGAAAATAAGAAGCCGGGGCCACAAGGTCATATTCAAAAGCAGTACGCTCAAGGCGATTGACCGCAGGATCTGCCATCGTTTTATCTTTTGTTTCTTTGCTTTCTATTATTTTATTCCCGGTTTCAGTATCATAAATAACAGTCTTTTTTGAAAGGCCGCTCACGCGCGAACTGTCAATAATCAGATCGCTATTGCCACCCCCGATGATGCGGACTTTGATGCCTTTATTCACATGGCCGCTCACGATGAAAGTATCATTGCCTCCGCGCCCATAGAGCCTGATCTCATTAGTTTCACCGGTTTTAAATACCCGGTGATAAATAAGATGCTGGCGCCCTTTGTCAGTCGTGGTTTTCCATACGGTTACTTCAGTCTCGTCATTATTAAGGCGTTCCACTTCAAAATATTCGTGTTTATCGCTTCCCGCGATATCCACTTCTTTCGCTAGTATTTCATAATATTTAATAGCATATTTTACCAGATCTTCCCTTCGCTGAAGCAAGGTTTCTTTAATGGCCGGTCCGGTGAGGTCGTAAATCGTATCCGGCCATACGCTGAGCGCAGAATCTATTGTTTTATTCGTCATCAATTGCTGCAACCGCTGTGCTTCCAATATCCAATCCTGCCGGGAAAGGCCGGTAAGAAAAGTCCTGTCAAAATACCGGGCGTTATAGTTCAGTCCCCGCAAAGATTCAATTTCGGGAGTGTAGGAACTTAATTTTGGAAACAGCCATTCCCTCCTGATGATCCAGGGCAGCAGGCCATCAAACTTGTGAAAAACCGCGTCCCTGTCCCGCGGGATGGGCAGCAGCAGCGCACCTTTATCCTTCTCAAAATAGGCCCACCGCCATTGGTCATCATGGCGGTCCCAGTCTCCGAGCAGCATATCCAGGAGGCGTGCCCGCAAAACGGCATGTTCATCCACCTCATAGTCGTTGTCCTTTTGCAGGTCTTCCAGCGCTACGTTAGTGCCTTTCACGTCTGGTGCGCATCCAAAATTGGTACAGGCCGTTTCATCCTCGTTGGGCCGTTCTTCCACCAGCACCAGCGTATTGTTGAAGTCATCATAGTTGCCCAGGAGCGGATCTTCCGGAATAAACCGCAATACTGGCGTGGTGTGGAAAACTCCGGCAGCATCAGCCAGCACCGGTACCGAAAAGGCTCCGTAAGGATGAAGAGCGGATACCTGGTCGCGCACTACCGCATCGGCCAGCGTATTTTCCAGTCCTTCCGGCAGCACCTGTGGCGATTTTAAAATACTGCGGAATATGTGCTGGTTGCCATCGGGCGAGCTGAGCCTTAATGATTTTGTAGACATTCCGCCTCCGCGTTTCATCGGTCTCAAGCCTCCGTCATAGGTGCTCATGTCCATTACTTTCACATCCACCGGAGCTGTCCATGCATCGCGATAATGATCGCCCAGCCAAAAGCGCTTGAAGCTTGCTGCACGGAAGGATTCTCCGGCAGGGATGGTTACGGTGCTGTCAATGAATGCGCCTTCCTTTACTGTTGCCTTCTCTACAAGAGCCGGAGCTTCCGGCACTTTAAACAGCAGCTTTCTGAATACCAGCCCGGTAGGTTCGTTTTTGTCCGCACTTGCAAATACCTTGAGCCAAACAGACCGGTCAGGCATAAAGTCTATTTGCATAAGGCCCAGGTGGGCATACAGGAAATCAGCATCCGGACCGCGTGCGATATAGGTAACCTTGCAGGCAGATCCGCTTACCAGGTGGTGATCATCCTGATACCGTGAGTATTGCAAATTGTGCTCATGCCCGGCTGCATAAATTATATTGGGATAAAGCTCAAAGAGCTGAAACAATGTTTCCTGCAGATCCTGATAGTCGGGGTGGGAGAGATCCTGTATATTTCCGAGGTAGCGCCTGTAGAGCGGATATATGGAACCGATAATGGGCATGGGAATAAACAGGGCAGAATTGAGTGCTCTGAAAGGAAAAATGTGGTCTGTTACGGGGAATCGCCCGCCATGCGTTCCATTGGTAATGAGCGGATGGTGCGCTCCTACGATTATCTGTTTGTCCTTATTTTTCCGGAGCATGTCTCGCAATTGCAGCACAAAATCATTGCGGTTGGTAATGTCGCAGAGGCCGTCCCTGTCAGTAGGTTTATCGAAGGGATGCAGCCACCATTCCGTGTCCAGCAGGATAAGTACGATGTTGCTGTCCAGCGGGATCTCTACGGGGCCGGGGCAGCCATTGTCAGGCCGCCAGATGTTGCCGTGGTCAAGGTAGTTTTCCACAAATCTTTCCTGGCGCCTTACCTGTTCCCATCCACCTTCCAGGCTTCGCTTCCAGTCGTGGTTTCCGGGTATCAGGAATAGTTTGCCCTTATATTCTGAGAAAGCATCAAGAAATCGCCTGGAGCGTTCTTCGGCTTCGTCACGGCCCTCTGCGCCAACGGGAGGCAATCCATAGGTGTAGATGTTGTCTCCGAGCGAAACAGTGGCGCTGTTCTTACCTGCTGCCGGCAGAAGGCTGTCCAGCAGCGCCAGTGTAGGGTCATTCTCTTCCTTCAGTTTTCCGGGGTCGCCCAGCAGGATTACAGAATAAAGCGGTGTATCAGCCGGTGCAGGCCATTTCTCCTCCCACTCCATATTGGCGATGCTGTACATGGGTCCCTGAACAGAGCAGGAGGGAAGAAATGCGATAATGAGCAGCCACGGTGCCCTCTTTACCAACCTATTTATCACGTTGCGAGAATTTTAAAATATTGGGCGTTAAATTATTTCCTTCATTTGAAATATAAAGATCACCGCCAGAGCTGAAGGTAATTCCTTCCGGCTGGAGAAAATGATCGTTTTCAACAGATAATACATGCCTGACGGTATAATCTGCATTAAGCACAATTAAAATAGAAAACCTGGAAGATAGAATAAATACGCTGCCATCGGCCGGATGAATGGCAATAGCAGAGGGCCGGATAAAGCTTTTGCTTCCGGAAAGGGTAATGGCCTCCCGAACGGCCAGGGATACTTCATCAAGTGCATTGTCCAGCACGTGTTCCCGCATTTCTTCGGAATCAATAAGAATTACAGGTTGCTCTAGTATTTCCTTTTTATTTAAATCAAAAGCATAAACAGCTTTTTTATTTTTATTATTAATTCCTGCGTCATCTTTACAGGCGATCAATAAACGATGATGTTTTTCATCATAACAAAGCCCTTCGGCATCCTGGTCTTCACCCAGCCGGGTGGTATGTTTCTCTACCCGGGGATTTTCTTCTGTAAAATTTATAATGCGGTACAGGGTAACATCGCTCTTAAGAACCCATAGATCATTGCCTGCGCGCGCCACGCCTTCAAAATCGCCCTGGCCGTGGAAGCGAAGCTTGCGTACCACATTTTCCGTTCTCAGGTTGAAAAAGAATACAATACCTTCTTCATCCTGAATGCACAAATGGACAGAATCATTGAGGTATTCAAGCCCTGAAATTTCCACCAGTTCTTCCCCCGGATCATATTTAGTATCTTCTTTATTTAATTGATAATTAAAATCGGGAACCGTATCTGATATTTCCTCAGATGACGTTTCAGCCTCATTCTCAATATTATTTTGATTGCATGAAAACAGCAATAGAAAATATAAAGGCAAGAACTTGATGGCCATAATTGTCCGCTTAATTGCTAAATTCGGAATAAAGAAAAATTGCAATAAAAAGCGAAACACAAATGATAAGGCTGCCCATAAAAATATTATAGGAAATACGAACCAGCCTGTACTTTTTATGTAGCACTAATCCTAGAAAATAGAGATCAACCGACATATTATCATAAAGCATATTTTCATTTTTTCTGAAGGTGCTCAGGCGTTTCACAAACTCTTCGCGAAGCAGTGAAACGAAGTTGCCAAAAAACAGAATGCTGGACTGCCGGCTATAAAGTTTTTCCTTATCCACATTAACGTGCGTAACGTTGGGCCGGGCAGAGAGAATGGCGAATACCAGGGAAATGGTGGATCCCACAAGCAAAGCCAGGATGGGTAAAGTGTACCGGACATGTTCCAGCGAAGTATCAGAGAAAAAGGTGAAACCCGTGCTCATCAGCGTTACGATGATGGACATGATGATGGTATTGATACTGATCATCATATTGGCTTTGGCATCAGCGATTGAGCTCAGGCTGATGTGATTGTCATAAGCCGTGCGGTACATGGTTTCTATTCCGCGGCCAAGTTTGGTACGTTGGGTTTTGGCTTTACGCTGTTTCGCAAGGTTTTTGGCTCTGCGGCCGCCATATTCATTTTTTGCGTAAAGCGTATAAAAATCAGTTTTTTGCAAAAAATTGAACTGGATTTTTTCCCATTCTTTGTTTGAATAATGAAGATCCAAAAAGTGCTCAAATTCGGTTCTGAGCAATTCTCCGCGCCTGAAGAAGCGTTTCTTTCCGATGTGAAGATTGTCAGCATCGTGAATTATTTTTTCGGCAAGGTCTTCCGGCTTTTGATCCTGCTGCGTACTGAGGATTATTTTACGCACCCGGTCAATGCGCTCCTCCGGGTAGCTCTGCTCTTTCAGAAACCGTTCGGCAAATTTTACGCTTTCCGCTTCATGGCCGGTGTAAACCTGCGTATATCCGGTGTCATGAAACCAGGCCGCAATAAGAAGGTCCTCCTTTTCCTGTTCCGGCAGGTCCGTAGCCGAAGCTATTTCTTCACAGGCTTCCACAGTTTCGCGGGTATGCGTATAGTTGTGGTATACGTGATGAGAAGAAAGTTCCTCCGTCAATAATCTGGTTACGAAATCTTTGGCTTCGTTTACAATATCCTTCTCTTCTGCCTCGGTGGTTGTATTGGCTGTTCTGTTCACACTTTCAGGGTGTTTCTTCACTATTATAATTGTATGATTATTTTTTTGTTGAATACGTAAGGCATATCCGTTATAAATTACCAGTTTTAAAACCAAATGTTTAACAGGAGCAGAGGAAAGTAAAACCACAACTTCTGAAGCCATGAGATGTTAAAGAGCGATTTAATCTATGCCGAGAAAATATTTTATTAATAACCGCGACAGCTTTCTAAACATCTTGTTTTTTGTGTCAGCATGGGTTCTGGCAGGGAATCTTTATGCCTTTTTTAAATGGTATGGATTCTCTGAATATTCACCCATTCTTGCTGATACTTACAGCTATAGTGTGGTGCTTCTGCACCTGCAACTCACGCTGGGAGGATTCCTGCTTGGTCTGATTACGGGCTTGGCTGATAACCGGATATTCGACCCTTCGATGCGCAAGAAGCCCCTCTTCTACATTATTCTGTTGAAAGCACTTTTTCTCATTGTCACCATTGTTTTTGTTGTCCTGCTGCTCTTTATGATTTCCCAGGTATTGGTGAAACAGAACGCCCTGGGCCATCTCATTCCGTTGGCTGCTGACTTTTTTCTGAGCCGGTCATTCATCGCTATCCTGGTGTATTGCAGCTTTTTCAGCTTTATTATCAGTTTCACCCGGGAGGTATCCCGAAAGCTCGGCATCAGGGTGATATGGAATATGCTCACCGGAAAATATTATCAGCCGATTACCGAAGAGAGTGTATTCCTGTTTATAGACCTGAAATCATCCACCACGTATGCTGAGGATCTAGGCCATCTCAGGTTCAGTATGCTCATACAGGATTGCTTTTATCACCTGGCCAGGGTGGTGAGGAAATGCCATGCTGAGGTCTATCAATACGTAGGGGATGAGGTAGTACTGACATGGCGGGTGAAAAAAGGACAGATTGATGTTCAACCATTCAGCGCTTTTTTTGCCTTTGAAAAAGTACTACAGCTAAATGCAGGTTATTACAGGAGTAAGTATGGTTTTGTACCGGTTTTTAAGGCAGGGATGGATGCCGGATTTGTTACCATAGTTGAGGTAGGGGAGATAAAGTCGGAGATCGCCTATCATGGAGACGTGCTGAATACGGCAGCCCGACTGGAAGGACAGTGCAACGTGTTCCATAAAAAGCTGCTTATTTCTGAAAATGTAAAATCAAAGCTGCCAGACCATATTCCCTACACAATGGAATTGATCGGTGATATTGATTTAAAAGGAAAAAACAAAACGGTAAAAGTATATGCCGTTGAAGAAAAGGTGGGTTAGTGTTTCAGTGTTCAGAGTTCAGTGTTCCGAGTTCCGAGTTCAATATTCACTGCTCACTCTTCACTAATTCACTGCTCACTACTCACTACTCACTGTTCACTATTCAGCAATATCCTTCAGCTTTTCCTTTAGCATCAGATAGGTTTCCACCTGGGCACGGTGCTTTTTCTTGCCGCCATTTTTATAAGGATTATCCTGAATTCTGTTTATTATCCGGGCTTTGGTGTTGTCCCGTAATTGCAACTGGAGAATGTCCCATACCTCCTGCCAGACCTGAGGATCGTAAATGGGGAACATCACCTCCACCCGGTGGCTGAGATTGCGTTTCATCAGGTCAGCAGATCCTGCATACATAATGCGTTTTCCGTGATGGCAGAATACGAAGACCCGCGCATGTTCCAGCATTTTATCCACAATGCTGATGATCTCAATATTTTCACTCAGCCCTTTTATGCCCGGTTCGAGGCAGCAAATTCCACGAACGATCATACGGATCTTGACACCGGCCCGCCCGGCTTCGTAAAGTTTCGCGATCATAGATGAATCTTCAAGGCTGTTCATTTTCAGGATCGCCCAGGCTTCCCGTCCCTGTTTTGCTTCGTTTATTTCAAAATCCAGATACTCCTCGATTTTACTGCGCAGGTTGAAAGGAGCTACGAGCAAATGCCGATGCTTCGGTGGGGTTTGCGGCTTTTGCAGAAACTGGAAAATGCTGCCCACTTCATCCGCCAGTCGCGGATCAGAAGTGAGGAGGGCATGATCACAGTATATACGTGCATTTTCCTCATTAAAATTGCCTGTGCCCAGATAAGCGTAGTTTCTGGTTTTCCCATCAATTCGTTTGCTTATCAGCAGCAGTTTGGCATGTATCTTCAGCTCTGGCAGGCTGTAAATGATCTTTATCCCACCTTTCTCCATTTCGCCCGCCCAGTAGAGGTTGGTGGCTTCATCAAAGCGGGCTTTCAATTCCACCTGAGCCACTACCTTCTTTCCTTTTTCAGCAGCATAAAGCATGGCCTTCACCACCCTGGATTGCTCAGCTATCCGATACAAACTGATCCTGATCTCTTTAACGTCAGGATCATCGGCAGCCTCTTCGATCAACTGCCGCACGTAATCGAACGACTGGTAAGGGAAGTGCAGCATCAGGTCTCCCTTGTCAATTTCGGCCATCAGCGTATCATATTCCTGAAGCCGGGGATGGGCCAGTGCCGGCATTTTTTCATACATCAAATCCGTCCGGCCAAAGTTGGGAAAGGACATCAGTTCGTCAAGATTGTGATAGCGGCCTCCCGGAGCCATATCTTCCTGCGCTACCGTAAAAATTCTGCGGAGTGTTTCCAGAAAATCCTCCGGCATTTCCTGGTCGTAGAGAAAACGAATGGGCATTCCGGTAATGCGCTTCGATAGGCTTTTGCGGATCTTATCGGCCAGGTTACCAGAGTATTCATCATCAATATAAAGTTCGGCATCACGTGATACCTTGATCGCATAAATATCGCGGACCTCTATTTCCGGGAAAATTCTGCGGATGTAAAGCCGGATCAGGTCATCCAGAAAAATGACGTAATTTTTTCCATCCAGTGCAAACGCCCGGAACCGCTGAATGCCGGGAGAAGGAATGCGGATAAGAGCAATGCTGTAAGATCCGTATGGCGATCCGGCTGAGGCCATCTTCAACTGGCAGGCGAGGTAGTTTCCTTTGTTTTGAAGAAAGGGAGGCTGCTGCGGATTTTCCACAATGACGGGCCGCAGGTAGGGCTGAACCTGACTGGTAAAATAGGCGCGCATTTGTGATTCGAGGTTCTTGGGTACCGAATTTTCATCCACCAGAATTATAGCGTTCTCCCTGAGTTCAGGAAGGATGGTTTGGGAAAATACGTGGCCGAACTCCACCTGTTGCTCATATACGCGCCTATGAATTTCCTCCAAAAGATGGGTAGGCTCGTCCGGAAGTTTTTTTATCGTTTTTGTTTTCAGCTCCATGAAAGCGCGGAGGGAGGCTACCCGTACCCGGTAAAATTCATCAAGATTGGAGGAATAAATTGCGAGAAATTTAATGCGCTCAAACAGCGGCACTGTAGGATCTTTGGCTTCCTGAAGCACACGATGGTTGAAGGAAAGCCAGCTTAGCTCGCGATTATAGTAGGTTTCATTGCTGATCATCAGATCTTCCAAAAGAAGCCGGTTTATCGGGTTTAGATGTATATTCTCTGAAAAAGAATTTTAGGGCTAACTGTTTAACCGGATCAGGATATGAAGGCGGGTGAATTCTCTACATATAGCAAAAAGCAGTACAACTGTCTTCGCTCGTAATAAGCCCTTCATCCAGGGTAAATACCTGGTAGTCAATCCGGAGATAGTTGTCGCTCAGCGATCCGGAACCGCTGAACTCAAAGTAGATATGAGGCACAGCGGAGATCTCTACCTGCTGGATGGGGATGGTGAGTTTACGCCCCGTAATCAGGGCCTCCAGGACAAACCCTGTCTCGTACAGGCCATCACCTCTTATCTCCACCTTGTTTCCGGAGCCTGTTTTTACGATCTCAATATGATAAAATGCAGAATCTTTATCGCAATATTCATCTACTTCGTACCGGCCAGTAAAAGCATCCCGCTCGTCAGGGCCCGTGTCCTTTTTACAGCCGCTATACAAGATCAGGAGTGCCATGATCAACAGAAGATATTGTAGTTTCATTGTCATTAAATTTTTCAAAAAAATGAATATTCACTTTAAAACAGGCCGGAATTATTGAGAGAACAATGATCCTTTTTTTTAACGGTCAAAAATAGCGCTAATGCGTTGTTTCACGGAATAGCCCTCATCTTTTGTCCTCTTTAAAATGCAAAATTATGAAGGAAAAAATTCTCATATTCCGATCTTTGCATCGCAGTAATCAAATGCTTGATTATTATTTTAATGAGAATCAAAAACAGGAGAAATGTCAATTTACAGGATAAAAATTTGGCTGGCCGATAATGAAAGCGTGTACCGGAAAATTGACATCCGGGGCAGTCAGAATTTTGAGCAACTGCACCAGGCGATCCTGAATGCAGTGAATTTTGATGAAGGACAATTGGCGTCATTTTACATATCGGATGAGGATTGGGAGCAAGGTACAGAGATCACGCTTCTGGAGATGGGCGATACAGATGAGGAAAACGAACTGCTGGTCATGAGATCAACAGAACTGGATCATATTGTAGGCGAAAACTTCAACCGCTTTATTTATGTATACGACTTCGTGAATATGTGGACATTTCGCCTTCAGGTGCTTGAAACACTACCTGAACAGGAGGGACTGAATTATCCAATGGTAGTAGAATCAGAGGGAGCCGTTCCGGAACAGTATCCGGTTGAGACAGACCTGACCCACGTTAGTGAGGACGAAGCCAGCCTCATGAACGCGCTGAGCCGCAAGAACCGCAAGCAGTTCCTCTTTGACGAAGAAGAAGAACTGGAGAACGATTTTGACGATCCTGATAATCCCGGATTTGATGAACTGGACGAAGACACCTATTATGATGACCTCGACAAATACTAGCTTCCGGTAATATTGCTGCGAACACACAGGCTTGCAGCGCTCCACTGTACTATTACGACATCTTATCAGTCATCGCCCCACAAAATATCTCATAGCGGTTTGCGGCCCCACCGCTTCAGGAAAAACCGGGCTGGCCGTAGAAATAGCGCGCCAATACCAGACATCTGTGCTTTCGGCTGATGCACGGCAGGTGTACCGCGAAATGAAAATTGGAACCGCTCCGCCTACTGCGCGTGAACTCAGCGCAGTTCCCCATTACTTGATCGGCAACAAATCCATTGCAGAAGATTATTCTGCCGCGGCCTATGCCCGGGATGCGCTGAACGTGTTAGAGTCGCTTTACCAGGAAAATGACTTTGCCGTATTGTGTGGAGGCTCCGGTCTTTATATTCAGGCATTGCTGCAAGGGTTTGATTCCATTCCCGCTGTAAGTCCGGAAATCCGCCAGCAATTGCAGCAGCGACTCCTGCAAAACGGGCTGGAGGCGCTGCAGCAAGAACTCATGGAGGCAGATCCAGCGGGCTACCGGCAGATAGAGATACAAAATCCGCAGCGGGTACTCCGGGCGCTGGAGGTATCACTGGGAACGGGCCGGCCTTATTCCGCCTTCTTAGGGAAGGAGCCGCTGGAACGGCCTTTCACGCCCATCAAACTCGCAATCGAATGGCCCCGGGAGGCGCTGTATGCGCGCATTAACCAAAGGTGTGATGCCATGCTGGAGGCCGGCCTGCTGAAAGAAGTTGAGGCACTCCTTCCATTCCGGCAGCATCAGGCGCTTCAGACGGTCGGATACAAAGAATTCTTCGATTATTTTGATAGCAAATACAGTTTTGATGAAGCCGTGCTGAAATTCAAGCAGCACACCCGCAACTACGCCAAGCGGCAATTGACCTGGTTCCGAAAAGACAAGACTATGCGTTGGTTCGGCCCGGAGGCATGGGGGAAGACTGTTGGCTGTTAGCCGTTCGCCTTTAGCTGTTGGCCATTGGCATTTTGCAATTAGCCTTTCGGAATAAAAACGGATTAACTTTCAACGAGGTTTTATCTGAAATACAATATTATCAGGATGTTGAAAGGCGGGTTTTTTTATACTAATTGTAAAAATGTCCATGCCAACTGCATTGAGGCTAAAGATATAAATTTCATCAGGCAAGAAACACAAGCGATGTGACCTGATAATAATCAAAAAAGTTTTAACTTGCATTGTAATACGTATGATTCCCTGCCGGTTACAGGTTGTGGCATTCATTTCGGTCATCAAAAACGGCCATCCCGTCACAGGGTGCGCCCAGCAGGGGCTAATACCAGAATTTTTCGCTAAATCAATTAAAGCAAAAAAGTCATGAAAAAAGCTCTAACTATAGCCGCAATGATTTTAATGAGTGTTATTGTCACAGCACAAACTCACTCCTGGGAACTAGCCTCAAAGGTAGATTCGGCAATCGCTTTATTCGGAGTTAAAGTGCAATCAGACTATGCTTATACCTGCGGCACTTTGAGCGGGGAATTTGGTTCTCATGGGGTGATATGGCGAACGGCAGATAACGGGGATACCTGGAACAGGGTTTTTGTGGTTATTGATTCTAATGCCAATACAAACATGCATGCCCTGGATTTTTGGAAGGATGATATGGGGCTATGTGTAGGGAATGACCCCTATATTACCTCTTCGTTTGTAGGAAAAAAAGCACAAATCTGGAGAACTACTGATCATGGATCTAACTGGGGACCTCTCAATCCAATTATTGGTGGCTTTGCGGAATTCAGAACAATCCATGATGTTCATACACCCTGGCCGGATTTACCTTTTGCCTACATAGCTGCGGACGATGGAATTGTTGGCTTATCTGATAACCGGGGTGATACTTGGGCCTTTGTCAAATTAGCCGACACTTTATCTGCTGTAAATGCAGTTCATTTTATAACTCCTGAGGTTGGCCTGGTCTGTAATGACAATGGAGAAATATATCGCACAAATGATTCAGGCCATACCTGGATGTCAGTATATTCTTCACCCTTTTTTGGTTTAAATGATATTCATTTCAATGGTGCTGTGGGAATCTGTGCCGGAGGTGCTTCTAATCTTATCACCTCTGCGGATTCGGGGCAAACGTGGTCGGCTTTGTCAAATCCCGACATGGATTTTTACAATACTGCGTATGTCATCTGCCCTGAAGATATTCGTGGGGCGGGTGAAGATGGAAATGAAGTAGTTTATTCTGTAGATACCGGAGCCTCTTTTATGAATTATCTTCTTCCTTCAGGTTCCGGAGGAGAATGGATACATAAAATGGACTTTTATGAGAGTAAAGGAATGGCCGTTGGTACAAATGGATATGTCATCAGAGGAAACGGAAATGAATGCCTGAACACGGGAATAGATAACCCGGCAACTGCTCACAACCTTAAACTATGGCCTAATCCTGCTGAAAATATTCTGAAAATCAGCTTAACTGACATTGACATAGAAGAGGTGCAAATCTATTCTCTTGAAGGAATTCGATTTGATTTCGGGTTACAAAAAGAAAATAGCGTCTATCAATTGGATATCAGACAGCTCCCGGCTGGAATATACCTGATCCGTATAAATAAATCCATAGCTAGGAAATTTACTAAGATAGATTTTTAAAATCAGGAGAAATTATTATCCACATGAAGAACTTTATTAGTTTATTAAGCTAACGGGGTGGACCCTGTAACGGCCTCTTTATCTCGCCCTTAAAATTGGTTTACACAAAAAGATTTGAAAATGAAAATAGAAAGTAAACCCACCTTAGGCCAATGGAGAAAATACCTCATCTAACCGGTAATTATAAGATAGATAATCTTTTATTTCAACATGGAAGTGGTAGATATTGATTTGGCTGTATGTTGGGAATGAGAGCACCTGAAAATGTGCTGTTTATCTCTCCATCATGTTTAAAGTGAAACAAATTTTATAAAACACATACTGTTGTTTTTCAAAGATTTAGACCGGACATTAAATTTTTGAACCAGCAAGACCTGGCATCAGGAAACCTTTTCGTCTTTCTCCTCGTCTCTTGTATATCAATAAGAGAAGAAGCCAGAGCCATGAAGAGCTTTAACCAAATTTATAAATCAAAGGGGAAGAAGCTCTATCTAATATTGTTTTATATCCTGATCCTCATGTTAATATCCGCGTACCAGGCCAAAGCTTCTCACCTGATGGCATCCGACATTCAGTGGCAGTGCTTAGGCGACAGCACCTACCGGATCACCATTGCCATATATCGCGACTGCAATGGACAGGAATTAATCCATGGGTCAAGGATAAATATTAACGGGATCAATTGTGATTTTAATCGGAGCGTGGTGGCTATCATGGCGTCACCAGTGGATATTACCCCTGTCTGTGCCGGGATTTGCACCCGGTGCACCAGGCCTTGTAATTTTCCTTATGGTATTCAGAAGATTCTTCTCACAACTATTGTGGATTTTAGCGATGTGGATTGTTGCCAATTTGAAATTAGCTGGCGGATGAATGCCAGAAATGGCATAATTACTACGGGAATGGCCAACCAATACTTCTTTATCAGCGCTATGTTGGATATATGCAACGCGCCCTGTAACAATTCACCGGTTTTTACCAATATGCCGATTGGGATGGCCTGCATAAACCAATGCATCATTTACAATCAGGGCGTTACGGATGTGGAGGATGATTCGCTCGTATATAGCTTTACGCCCCCCTTGAGTAATAGTACCATTTCCGGCAGTTACCTGCCTCCATTTTCATTTACCCGGCCCCTTTATTTCGATGGATTTCCTATCGCAGATCATACTTTTAACCAAACTACATGTCTGGGTTTTCATCTTGATTCCATGAATGGTGATTTAAAATTTAAACCAACACAATCACAGGTAACCGTAATGGCGATCAAAGTAGAGGAGTTTCGCAACGGACTAAAGATAGGTGAAATTAGGCGCGATTTCCAATTGATCATTATGCAATGCCCGGCAAATGACATTCCCGTCCTCAGCGGCATCAACGGCACATCTCAGTATTCCGTTGCCACATGCCCCGGTCAGCAAATATGTTTTGATATTTATAGCGAAGATGAAGATGTGGATGATTCCTTAACGATGAGTTGGAACAATGGAATACCGGGAGGAATATTTACTAGCACCACGGCAAAAAGGCCGGAAGGAAAATTTTGCTGGACACCAAATGAGAACCACGTAAGACAAGCTTCATATTATTTTACAGTAAATCTGAAAGATAATGCGTGTCCGCTGGTGGCAACCACAGCCAGTGCATTCTCAGTATCAGTAAAACCTGCACTTGCAATACAGGCCCCCAACGATATCTGTGCCGGGAGCAATATAAATTTCCAGACAGATGCAACTCATTTTTCTGCCATACAGTGGGAAAGTTCAGGCAATGGCACATTTACGTTTGTAGATAGTTTTACCGGCACTTATGAACCCAGCCAGGCAGAGATTGATACAGGCTTTGTAGCACTCCGGGCTTACAGTGCAGATAGTTCAATTTGTCTTGAAAGATCGGATGAGACTATCATTAACATTCATCCAATTCCCGAAATTACTTTTACCTCCGATGGCGAGGAGATTTGTTCTTTGCCACTTAAAGTTCAGTTCAGAAGCGAGGGGAAAATCAGCCGTGGGAGCATTAGTAGTTACGCATGGGATTTTGGTGATGGACAGCAATCCACAGCGGCCCATCCTCAAATCATTTATGAAGATCCTGATATATATTCTGTCAACTTAGAGGTAGTTTCCGATCAGAACTGTTCTGCTGCCAATACAATTGATATCAGGGTAAGGCCCGTGGGTACGATTAAATTGGATGCCCCAAAAGAAATATGTGCAGACAACAAAATAAATTTCAGTGCAGAAGTAAGCCACCTGGATTCATTACATTGGGAAAGTTCCGGCAGCGGCACATTTGCTTTTATAGACAATTTTACCGGCACTTATGAACCCAGCCCGGCAGATATTGATACCGGTTCTGTAAAGCTCAGGGCTAATAGTGAAGGGCGTTCAGGTTGTCCAATGATATCAGAAGAGCTTATTATAGACATTCATCCTATTCCTGAAATTTCCATTGCATACGATGGAGATGTGAGTTGTTCGGTGCCGCGCAAACTTCAGTTTATTAATGAGACGTTCATAAGCCGAGGGAGCATCAGCAGTTATGAATGGGATTTTGGTGACGGACAGTTTTCTACTGAAACCAATCCTGCAGTAATATATGAAGTACCTGGCTTATATACCTTGAGATTAAAGGTTACTTCCGATCATAATTGTACGGCTGAATATATTCATGATGAACCTTTTCGAATTAGCGTGCCGCCCGTGGCAGCATTTGATGCCGATCCTGAAAGGACATCCATCGTTTATCCACAAATCAATTTCATTAATAATTCAACCCAAACTATTGATCCCGAATTTGAATGGAATTTTGGTGACTACCTGACCGGTGATGGTGGAAGATCAAAGGAATTTGAGCCGCAATACAGTTATCGTGACACAGGTCAATTCCGTATTCAACTTGTGGTAATAAATAGCAACGGCTGTGAGGATACCGCGTATCAGGAAATTTACATTTACCCGGAGCTACTGGTATATATTCCAAATATTTTCTCTCCAAATGGATTGGGGCCTCATCAGAATGAAGTGTTCAGGCCTTCCGTGTTTGGGGCGGCTGAGTACCTCTTCCAGGTATATAACCGGTGGGGCGAAAAGCTCTTTGAATCAAACGATCAAGAAATGGGATGGAACGGCAATTTCAAAGGACATCCATGCCCGGAGAATTCCTTTTTGTACGTTTTAAGGATTAAAGACATTGAAGGTAAAAGCTACCGGTATACCGGTACGGTTACCGTCATCCGATAAAACCACTGACGATATTGGGCGTATTGTGGCAACGAACTACCATCTAGTTGTGGTTTGATGTCTCTCTATATAAGAAAATGTATGGTTATTAATTTGAACTGTTTTCATAAGATTAATCTTTATTACTTCGGATATTTTTGGTTAGACCTGATTGAACACTATTGGCGTTACCGGAAGGAAAAGGATACCGGATAAATATGTGCGGAAATTCATGGGAAAGTTTTAGCAACCAGTAAACATGTCATAAGCATAACAGTCAAGAAAATTGGTTCTGCACCTTCATTCCAAGAATTTGCTGACCGGGATTTAAATCCTTGGTGATTAATACAGAGCAGTTGGCCCTGTTTGCCGCAGCCACAATTAATGCATCCCAAATTGAAAGCTGCTGGGTAAGCATAATATCCAGGGCAATTTGAACCAATGAAAGGGTGTTTCAACAATTTCGAAACTGTCAAGGTATGTCAGGAATATCTTAAGGTACTGAACCGGGTAATTGAATTTTTTTAAAAGAATCGCACTCACCTCTTTCACCACTTGAGTAGAAATAGTAATGGTATTCTCCTGCTCCAGTCTTTTTAGCAGGCTTGCGCTTTTAACCTGCTTTTGAGTATCACTTTTATCAAACAAACAAACAAATAAATAAACACATTGGAATCTATGAATACTTTATTTTTCATACGCATTTTCACGATTCCATTTATAGTTCGCTATTACAGCGGTTTTTTGTGCATGTTCGATAATGGCATCAGCCACTGATGATTCCTCTTTTTCAACCTGACGCTTCAGCAAATCGCGTATCATCTGGTTCAGGGTGGTTCCGTGCCTGCGTGCATATTCCCGGCTTTTTCTCAGTAAATCTACAGGCATACTTAGCGTTACATTTTTCATGTGTACACATTTTATGTGGAAAACATAGCAATAAACAGACGGAATATTGAATGAAACTTCACACGGGATCATACGAATACAATATCATCCCTTGCCCATTTTTCATTCGTAACCTCGCGTAAATTTTTGTCCATGTTTGTTAAATTTAGACATCAATATTAATTTATTATGAATGTAAGTCTTACTGATAAGCAGAAAAAATACATTGCCCGGCAGCTTGAAGAGGGGACCTACCAAAATGCGAGCGAACTGATTCGTGAGGCGCTGCGGCTGCACCATATTTTAGCCAGAATGTGTCAATCAAAACCCATTCATATCGGACAAATATGTCCTAATTAGATATTATTCTTATCTTTGCAGTGGAAAATTATTAAACATGTTCTCAAAAGCGTGCGAGTACGGCATAAAAGCAATGATCATCATTGCGCAGGACCTTAAAGGAAACCAGTGGGTGAGCCTGAAGGAAATTGCGGGGAAGATCAACTCTCCGGTGGCATTTACGGCCAAGATTCTTCAGATCCTCAGCAGGGAGGGGCTGTTGCTTTCGAGCAAAGGGGCTTCCGGAGGATTTCAGCTTTCTGCTCCTGCCCGGGAAATCAACCTCGCCCATATCGTGATCGCAATTGATGGAAATGGCGTCTTTACGAAATGTGGGCTGGGCCTGGAGCAGTGTAATTCCCTTAAACCTTGCCCGGTCCACTTCAAGTTTAGCAAGGTGCGCGAACAGCTCGCTGAAATGATGTACAATACCAACTTGGAGGAGCTGTCGAAAGGCTTGAAGGAAGGCATGAGTTATTTAAAAGTGTGATTTTTTTTGGAACTAATCAGGATAAAATTGTCCGATAAAAAAATACTAAAAATTATGAAAGCAATGGAAAATAAACCGATTGGCGAGCTGGTGGCTGAAAATTACAGAACCGCCACAGTATTTAAGAAATACAAAATTGACTTTTGTTGCCAGGGTGGGCGTACGATCAGCGAAGCCTGCGAGCGCAAAGGTGTGGACATTACCATGCTGGTAACCGAACTGCAGGAAGCAATGCAGAAGCCGGATGCATCCGTTACCGATTTTCAAAGCTGGCCGCTGGACCTGCTGGCCGACTACATTGAGAAGAAGCACCACCGGTGTGTGGAGCAGCGTACGCAGGAGATCAAGCCTTTTCTTGACAAACTTTGCCGCGTTCATGGCGAACGCCATCCTGAACTCTTTAAGATCAACGAACTCTTCACTATCTCAGCCGGAGAACTGGCGCAACACATGAAAAAAGAAGAGCTGATCCTGTTCCCTTATATTCGCAAGATGGTAAATTCCGGAAAACCAAATCCCGGAATGGAGCAGCCTCATTTCGGCAGCGTGAAAAACCCCATTCAGATGATAATGCACGAGCATGACACTGAAGGCGAACGTTTTCGCCAAATCGCGGAACTCAGCAATGATTATAACCCTCCGGAAGATGCCTGCAATACGTATAGCGTAACCTTCGCATTGCTCAAAGAATTTGAGGATGATCTGCACCTGCATATCCATCTAGAGAACAACATCTTGTTTCCACAGACCATAGCCAGAGAAAAACAATTGCAGGAAGCTGAATCAGAAACCGCGAGTTGAAGGACGATTTCCGTCATAAGAATTAAGGAAGATGAGAAAAGCTATAACGGTGGCAGTAATCCTGCTGCTGCCGCTGTTGAGCGATGTCCGGAACGTTGATAGCTGGATCACAAGCCCCGGAGTTATAGGGAGTTTAAATTTGTTGATTCTGGTTCTTCTATTACTAGAAATTTTAATTATTTGAAATTTTAAAAAATGGCACCAATCAAACGACATGAAGCATTGAAAACCCTGAGCCGTGATCACCACCACGGTTTATTGCTTTGCTTTAAAATAAGACAGGGTATTAAGAACGGCACTTCATTTAAGGACATCAAAAAGTATCTGGATTTCTTTTTCGAGAACCATTTAAGGGCGCATTTCCGGGAAGAAGAAGAGCATGTTTTTCCGGTATTAGGCAACGACCATCCACTGGTGAAAACAGCCCTGAGCCAGCATCGGAGCCTTGAGACGCTCTTCACCACCGTGGACGACCCCGGGCGCACCATTCCCATTATTGAAAACGAGCTGGAGCAACACATCCGGTTTGAGGAGCGGCAGCTTTTCAATATAATACAACTAGAAGCCACCACTGAGCAATTAAAATATCTGATGAACGTTCTGTCCCACGAAACGCATGATCCAGACAAGGATTGGCCAGATCATTTCTGGAAACAAAATTAATCGGCAATGGAAATAGGGTTTGAAATATTGACTTTATTAAGGCCGGTTTTAGCACCACCAGACTATAATTGTGGATTGATTGAAAAGAGAGATATTTGATATTTCATCCGCAGTCATTTCCTTCAGCATGTTCCGTTGTGGATTGATTGAAAAGAGAGATATTTGATATTGTGCTAAATCGGCATTTATAACACATAATGGTTGTGGATTGATTGAAAAGAGAGATATTTGATATTAAAATGGAGGAAGCAAAGCAACTGGGCGCGGTTGTGGATTGATTGAAAAGAGAGATATTTGATATTCGTGACGGTGTTCACAGAGACACCAAGAAAGTTGTGGATTGATTGAAAAGAGAGATATTTGATATTAGTTTTCCTGACGTCTGCTAAAGAATCAGAGTTGTGGATTGATTGAAAAGAGAGATATTTGATATTTTTTATTGCGTTCTGGAATGCTGTGTATGCGTTGTGGATTGATTGAAAAGAGAGATATTTGATATTATTATCAGGCTAATGGAATACGTAGACTTAGTTGTGGATTGATTGAAAAGAGAGATATTTGATATTATTATCAGGCTAATGGAATACGTAGACTTAGTTGTGGATTGATTGAAAAGAGAGATATTTGATATTACCAGAAATTCTACATCCTGGTCTTCCCGTGTTGTGGATTGATTGAAAAGAGAGATATTTGATATTATGGCACTACTTCAAAGACAGGGGTGGTGCGTTGTGGATTGATTGAAAAGAGAGATATTTGATATTGATGACGCATCAGTTAATAGCTGGATCAAAGTTGTGGATTGATTGAAAAGAGAGATATTTGATATTAGTATTTCAGCAATTCCCTTCATGTCCGAAGTTGTGGATTGATTGAAAAGAGAGATATTTGATATTATACGATGTTTCAGGCGGTGACGCGGTGTTGTTGTGGATTGATTGAAAAGAGAGATATTTGATATTGGTTGAGCCAGGAGCGCCTTTGGCGGCTTGTTGTGGATTGATTGAAAAGAGAGATATTTGATATTCATCGATCTGGCGGTGGTTTACCTGCGCCTGTTGTGGATTGATTGAAAAGAGAGATATTTGATATTCCACAGCACTTCGGGACCAAATCGCAACGTGTTGTGGATTGATTGAAAAGAGAGATATTTGATATTTATTCAACCCATTCACAGCGAGGTACACAGGTTGTGGATTGATTGAAAAGAGAGATATTTGATATTACTCGCATATTTCACCACCCCCGGCATCCGGTTGTGGATTGATTGAAAAGAGAGATATTTGATATTAATGGTCGTCCTCGTCAACAGGTGGTTCCTGTTGTGGATTGATTGAAAAGAGAGATATTTGATATTAAATCCGCTGGAAGGTAGATGTTAAAAACAGTTGTGGATTGATTGAAAAGAGAGATATTTGATATTTCTGAAATCCATGCCTTTATAAACGATGCTGTTGTGGATTGATTGAAAAGAGAGATATTTGATATTTATTGTGGAAAGTGTATCTGCACCGGAACCGTTGTGGATTGATTGAAAAGAGAGATATTTGATATTAACGCTCCGACCAATGTCGGCAACTTACCTGTTGTGGATTGATTGAAAAGAGAGATATTTGATATTCCGTCCGCCACCGGCCGGTAATTAGTCATGGTTGTGGATTGATTGAAAAGAGAGATATTTGATATTCAAAATGGTGATGCCCAGGGCGATCACGTGGTTGTGGATTGATTGAAAAGAGAGATATTTGATATTGTGCAGCCATACCCTCCTGTCCCTGTCTCGGTTGTGGATTGATTGAAAAGAGAGATATTTGATATTAACAGTCCGAAACGACATCCTATATACCGGGTTGTGGATTGATTGAAAAGAGAGATATTTGATATTTACCACGCTGTTGTCGAAGTTGAACCTCTGGTTGTGGATTGATTGAAAAGAGAGATATTTGATATTTACGTTGCTAAATAGGCAGCCAGGTTGTCTGTTGTGGATTGATTGAAAAGAGAGATATTTGATATTCCGTTCAATTTCAGCATCAATCAGGTCCCGGTTGTGGATTGATTGAAAAGAGAGATATTTGATATTTTCATCTTGTCCAGGATGGCCTGACCCTCCGTTGTGGATTGATTGAAAAGAGAGATATTTGATATTCAATATCGGTTGGAGCCAGGCTGACTTGCAGTTGTGGATTGATTGAAAAGAGAGATATTTGATATTCCCAGAGCCATTCGATGGAGCCGGTTGAGTGTTGTGGATTGATTGAAAAGAGAGATATTTGATATTATTGGTATTTTATAATATAGGGCGTGTATTGTTGTGGATTGATTGAAAAGAGAGATATTTGATATTCGAGGTACTTTTTCATGGCAGTTGCATCTGGTTGTGGATTGATTGAAAAGAGAGATATTTGATATTCCGGGTTCTCGTTCACCCTTCGTGCAGCCAGTTGTGGATTGATTGAAAAGAGAGATATTTGATATTCCGCACGGCAGCCTCCTCCTTGCCGGAGCCGTTGTGGATTGATTGAAAAGAGAGATATTTGATATTACGCGGCCAAGTTCTTTGACGCCCGTCACCGTTGTGGATTGATTGAAAAGAGAGATATTTGATATTTGTCAGAGCATATAGTTATTGCAGAGGGCGGTTGTGGATTGATTGAAAAGAGAGATATTTGATATTAGATCATCATTCGCATCATGCCAGCTATGCGTTGTGGATTGATTGAAAAGAGAGATATTTGATATTTCCATCAATATATTGCCTCCTTGTACTCTTGTTGTGGATTGATTGAAAAGAGAGATATTTGATATTGCTGAAGCAATGCCGCGAATACACCGATGAGTTGTGGATTGATTGAAAAGAGAGATATTTGATATTGGGCATTCACCTTCACGCTGTCCATAACCGTTGTGGATTGATTGAAAAGAGAGATATTTGATATTTGGATAGAAGCAGCCCTCTACTTTATTAGGGTTGTGGATTGATTGAAAAGAGAGATATTTGATATTTGTGCGCAATATTTCGAGAATAGCGCCACGGTTGTGGATTGATTGAAAAGAGAGATATTTGATATTTTTAGATTCAAATTCTTCCCAGCTTTTGGAGTTGTGGATTGATTGAAAAGAGAGATATTTGATATTCACACCTGGGATTTCCATGCAAACCCTGATGTTGTGGATTGATTGAAAAGAGAGATATTTGATATTCCCTGTGGTGGTCAGAAAGTGGGCTAAAACGTTGTGGATTGATTGAAAAGAGAGATATTTGATATTCGATGATCATGAACGCAAAGAACTATGGCTGTTGTGGATTGATTGAAAAGAGAGATATTTGATATTTCTTTTTTAATAATCTCCTGTTGATTTCTTGTTGTGGATTGATTGAAAAGAGAGATATTTGATATTAATTCCACACATGCTTTGATACGATGGGCCGTTGTGGATTGATTGAAAAGAGAGATATTTGATATTGAATTTTCTCCAGCAGATCCCGGAGTTTGGGTTGTGGATTGATTGAAAAGAGAGATATTTGATATTTGACCAAGGCCACTTTATCATTAAGATCAGCGTTGTGGATTGATTGAAAAGAGAGATATTTGATATTAGCTCCCATGATAGTTAAAAGACTTTCCTTGTTGTGGATTGATTGAAAAGAGAGATATTTGATATTGACGTGGTGGATGCTGATCAGGCTGTGTTGGTTGTGGATTGATTGAAAAGAGAGATATTTGATATTATCACCCGCTGTTGCCGGTTCTGTTTCAGTGAGTTATAGGAGGTGGTAATTGAACAGAAATGAGGAACAGATAAGCCTTCTTGGCCGCTGTTCCTCATTTTTTCTATTGGGCGGAGGAAGAGGGATGCGAACCACTACCGTCAGAAAAGCTCCAACTGCCGGGCTGCCGGGGCCAGCGGCTCCTGCTCTTTTCCCCAGAAGTTGGTGATCTGCCCGTACTGTTTATCCGTAATGCGAATAATGCTGACCTGGCCCTTGGGCGGTAGGTTGGCCTGCACACGCTTCTGGTGTACATCAGCATTTTCGCTGCTTGGACAGTGGCGGATATATACCGAAAACTGCATCATGGAAAAGCCATCCTTCAGGAGCTTTTTTCTGAAAACGCCATAATTCTTCCGGTCTTTCTTAGTATCGGTAGGCAGGTCAAAGAATACGAACAGCCACATGATCCGGTAAGCATTAAGCCGCATAGGCTGATGGAATTTTCGGGTACTTCACAGTCTTTCGCTGCCCCGTGAAGCATTGTACAAGCGAAGAAGTGGTTTGCGAAAGGCCCACCATCAGCGGGCTGGTCATCTTGTTGATCGCAATGTCACAGGTAAGTACCTCCAGCAATCGCATCTTGTTTTCCTGCGAGAGGTACGTGTCAATATCACCGGCTTCCCAAAGCCCATATACGATGTTGTCCACAAACGGGCGGTAAGGTTCCATTATGTCATCTGCCAGGCAGAAGGCATTGTATTTATTATGATGATGAATGCCGAGCGCAGGCAGCAATCCTGAACCGGCCAGTGCCCGCGCCACAGCCGCCCGTAGTACCGCATAGCCATAATTCAGTTGATCATTCGGAGCCGGGCCAAACCGCTCCCGCCTGAAGCTATCTAATTCAAACAAGCGATACCAATACACCTTTGCAGCACGCGCCTCCATATTGGTGGTGTCGCCACTTTTTACCTGCGTGGCAAAGCGTTTCAGGGAAGTGCCATCTTTACCCAGGCGCTCCAGCAACAGTGCCTGATTGGTGATCTTGGCCTTTATGGTCTGCTGCCAAAGCTGCTTCTGCAGTGGCATCGAAGCCTCGAGCTGGTTGCGGTACACTTGGTTCTGAATTGTGTTGCCCTGGAAAGGATGGATCAGAGCAGCGGGCAAATGCTTGTCATCACATACCATCACCGAGCAGTTATTGGCGCTCAGCTTCTGCAGCACCGCATGGGTGTATGTCAACTGCGGATGATCCAGGATCACGAAGCCAATATCTTCTACCGGAACCTGGCGCTCTTCACCGGTTTCCTTGTTTTGCACCAGCAGTTGATCAAGTTTGATGGATAACCGGGCAGGATTGCTGAAGTAGATGGTTCGCTTGATCATGGCTTATTTCGATATTTATGAATATTCTGAAGCATATCTACATCGGCTCTGTCCTGCGGCCTGCCGCTCATTAGCTTATTCACAATTAAATCCTGAAAGTGAATAACCGGCACTTCTATATCTTCAAGTTTTAGGATTACATGATGCTGAAATGCTTCATGAAACTGCAACCCTGAAGCTTTGGTCATAAAATCAACTCGTGCCTCATTTTTTCCAATATGAAATGAGTGCGCTTCTGAAAAATTTAGCTCTTGGACCCGCATTATACTTTCTGCATCAAAACCATAATCTTCAAGCAGCGATAAGAGACTTTTCTTGTTGGCATTGTCAGGCTTTAGCCAAATATCTAAATCCGCTGTATAGCGGGGATAGCCATGATAATTCACTGCATAGCCGCCCACAAGCAGGAAGGTGACCTTTCCGGTCAAAAGATCTTCTAACAGCTTTCTATGGGCATCGGAGAGAATATTCATGACTAATCAAAATATACTTGGCTACCCCAAACATTTTGCGAGGTATTCAGGTGGGGGTAAGCTCTGGTACGCATCTCAGTCACCGTAGTGAGTGCTTCCTCTGGAGTGAACCTCGCATAGCTTTTATAGTCATACTCATTCATTTCCTCGAAAGAACTGAAGAAGGTAATCTTGTTAGGATAGCCTTTGGTCAGCGGTTCTTCTGCCCTAGAAGGTTCAACGGACTTTGGGTTGGATGACTTTTTGTTTTTCATGATAGCGTTGAATTTTGCCATTGGGGGTTAGGTGTATCTTAATTGGATTCACTTCCTTCCACCTATCGGGTGTGTAATCGGAACTCTGTCCGGGCAGCTTCCTGGGCGGGGGCGCCCCCG